>JBFLWG010000019.1:0-17050 GCA_040757795.1 Hadarchaeota archaeon (SeqCode)
ACGAAAGCAAATATCCGGGATTGATGCTTGGAGCAGTTGTTCACAATCAATTTGAGAATATACATCCTTTCAAGGACGGAAACGGCAGAGTAGGACGGGTCTTGCTGAACAATATCTTGATCAAGCATGGCCTGCCTCCAATAAACATAGACTTCAAAAACAGGGGAGAATACTATGCATCGTTACAGGCGTACGAAAAAAATCATGATTTGAAACCAACAATGGACCTTTTCATGAAAGAATACAACGAGCTGAAGACGAAACTAAGCGTCTACCGTTCAAGAAAAGTTAGTTGCAAAAGGGGGCAAATACCAAAAATAAAAATCGAGTTAAAAAACCGTTTGTCGAGTCGAACCCCGTCCGACAGTCGGACTAGAATCCCGTCCGGCCCGCTCATATCATTTTACGACTGTCTTGTTGCCGTCCACGGCGTTGAGAAGGGTCTGGTGCCGAGTGGGTCCGACATCGTGCCCGACCATGTTCCAGTCGCGGAGGTGGCGTTTGGAAAAGCTGCGTTCAGAGTCCCGCTGCCCGTCCCAGTGATCGTTCCTTGCCCGGCCGAGTAAGTCGCATTTGCTGTGAATGTCATGGAAGTTCCACTCATCCTGCCGTTGGTGATGGGGATGTTGAACTGCCCAAAATCAGGAGTTGTCCCAACCCAGCCCGTGCCTGTGAAGTTCCCGCTGGTGTCGACCGTCAGCGTGGCAATCTGATATCCCGTGGTCTCATCTCCAGCAGTTATTCTCCAGGTCTGGGCCCCGCCGCCCGTGCCCGTTCCCCCCGTCGGCAGATTCGTGAGGGTGTCGACAGATATCCACACCACTGCAACAAACATGGGGAGCGCTATCACTAAAATGATAATATTCTTAAAAATTTTCATCGAGATTATCTTGAACTTGAACAAAACCCCGCAAATAACAAAAATTGCTGTGTACGCTGGGATAACAACCCAAACTATCTGCGGAACTTCGGCGGCGGAGGTCAGATAGGTATGCTTAAGGTCCATGTTTGTCCCGTCGTAATAGCTGATGTGGGGGTTGCCCGAGGAGTCTATGGCTATGGAAGTGCCGTAAAATCCCCAGTCGCCTGAGCCGTCAACTTTTTGAACGCTCCAGGCGCCGCCCGACCCCACCGCATACTTCAGGTCGGCGTTTGTGCTGTCGTAATAGCTGATGTGTGGATTGCCCGAGGAGTCTATGGCTATGGAAGTGCCGCGGCCCACCTCTCCCGCGCTGTCGACAGTCTGGGTGCTCCAGGCGCCGCCCGTCCGCTTCGCATATTTTAGGTTAGCATTTTCAACATCGAAGTAGCTGATGTGGGGGTTGCCCGAGGAGTCGATGGCTATGGAGGTGTACCAGCCTGCATCCCCTCTGTCTGCATTTTCTATGCTCCAGGCGCTGCCAGTCCACCGCGCATACTTGAGAACACGGTTTGCTGAATCGCGATAGCTGATGTGTGGATTGCCCGAGGAGTCCAGTGCCATGGATGCATAACGGCCCCCGCCCCCGTTATCAACAGTTTCTATGCTCCAGGCGCTGCCAGTCCACCGCGCATACTTGAGCGCAGTATTTGTATCATCACAATAAGCTATGCGTGGGTTGCCACTGGAATCAAGTCTAATTGAAGTGAACAAACCCACATCCCCAAGGGAATCAGGCGTGGTGGTCGTCCAATACGCCCCGGTGAGCTTGGTGTACCTCAGGTCCCCGTTTTCCACGTTGTAAAAGCTGATGTGGGGGTTGCCCGAGGAGTCCAAGGCTATTGATGTGTAGGCGATGACGTTGGCGCCGATGACGTTCCCCTTGCTCCAGTACTGCCCGATTTTCTTCGCATACTTGAGGTTCCCGCCAGTGTTGTCGTAATAGCTGATGTGTGGATTGCCCGAGGAGTCCAGCGCAAGGGAGCTGTCCCGCCCGACACTGCCTGTGCTGTCAACAGTCTCCGTGGCCCAGACCGGCCCTGCGCTGACTTCGCCGGCCGAACCAATAAGCAGGGCGAACACCGCGCAAAAAAGCAGAATCGCCGGCACTATTGCCGCTGGTTTTGATTTCATGCGCCGCTCACCTGAAGGCATTCTATTTCGGGGCTCTTAAGGGCGCGGGCATCGCTATATTTAACACTCTCGTAGAACTATTCAGGGAAAATATGGCGAAGGATGTCTACGTCAGCGATTTCATCCAGGGGGTCAGAAAGGAGATAAACCTGCCCCGAAGGGTCAGGATATTTGACACCACCCTCAGGGACGGGGACCAGACTCCCGGGGTTTCATTGACACCTGACCAGAAGATGCTCGTGGCTAGGCAGCTTGACCGCCTCGGCGTGGACACGATAGAAGCCGGGACGCCGGTCTCCTCTGAGGGCGAGCGTAAAGCCGTCTCCACCATCGCCAAGGCTGGGCTTGACGCTGAAATCTGCGCGCTGTCAAGGGCCGTGAAGGAAGACGTCGACGCCGCCATCTCATGCGACCCGGACTGCATCCACGTCTTCATCAGCACGTCGGACCTCCACCTGAAGTACATGCTCAAGAAGACGAAACAGCAGGTGCTCGAGCAGGCGGTAAAGTTCGTCGAGTATGCCAAGGACCACGGCTTCACTGTTGAGTTCTCGGCCATGGACGCCACCCGCACCGACATGGAATATCTCAAAAAAATATTGCTGGCCGCTGTTGAGGCCGGGGCGGACAGGGTCAACGTCCCGGACACCGTGGGAGTGATCACGCCGCGGGCGATGCACCACTTCATAAGCCAGCTAAGGCCTGTCCTGAAGGTGCCAATAAGCGTCCACTGCCACGACGACATGGGGCTCGCGGTCGCCAACAGCCTCGCGGCCGTGGAGGCCGGGGCCGACCAGATACACGTCTCCGTGAACGGCCTCGGGGAGAGGGCCGGGAACACCTCACTTGAAGAGGCTGTGGTGGCGCTGAAGGCTCTTTACGGGGTCCAGACGGGAATCAAGACGAAGCTACTCGTGGAGACCTCGGAGCTTGTGGAGCAGCTGACCGGGATTCCAGTGCCCCCTAACAAGGCGATAGTCGGCGACAATGCTTTCGCCCACGTCTCGGGCATACACGCCCACGGGGTGATAAAGTTCCCCGGTACATACGAGCCCATTTCCCCTGAGATGGTCGGCCACCGCAGGCGAGTAGAGCTCGGCAAGCTTACTGGGAAGCACTCGGTGGAAAAACAGCTCAAAATCATCGGGGTCAAACCCAACAAGGTGCAGCTGCTGGAGATTACCCGCAAGGTGAAGGTCCTCGGCGACAAGGGCAAGGAGGTCATGGACGCCGACCTTCGCGCCATAACAGAGAGCGTCATGGGGGCCCTGCCCAAGGAGGAGAAGGTGGTTGAGCTGAAGGAGGCCACGGTCACGACCGGGAGCACGATAACTCCCACGGCATCCGTCCGCCTCGTGATCAGGGGCGAGGAGAGAGTGAGCTCGGCGACGGGGGTGGGGCCGGTCGACGCGGCGATAAACGCCATCAGGAGCGCGATGAGCGAGATTTCCGGGCTCAAGCTCAAGGAGTACCACCTCGACGCCATAACCGGCGGGAGCAACGCCCTCGCGGAGGTGACTGTGAGGCTGGAGGACGAGAAGGGGGATGTCTACCTGGCGAAAGGCGTTCGAGAAGATGTAGTGCTGGCCAGCGTCGATGCCATGGTCAACGGGATAAACAGGTACTTCGCAGGGCGGAAGTAGGCATGGATGTGTTTGAAGCGATTCTGAAGCGTAGGTCAGTCCGGACGTACGTCCAAAAGCCTGTGCCGAAGAGGAAGCTTGAAAAGGTTCTTGAAGCGGCTCGCCTGGCACCGTCCGCCGTCAACTACCAGCCCTGGCGCTTCATCGTGGTGACCGACCAGAGCAAGAAAGAAAAGATATCCGAAGGCCAGAGGTGGGCCGGGTTCCTCAAGGATGCGCCGGTCGTCATAGTCGGCTGCGGCGACAGGGAGGCCTCGCCAAAATGGCACGTGATTGACGTCGCCATCGCGATGCAGAACATTGTCATGGCGGCCACGGCGGAGGGTCTGGGGACCTGCTGGATCGGGAGCTTCGACGAGAAAGCTGTCAAAAGGCTGCTGAAAATCCCGGCGCACATGAAAGTGGTAGCGCTGCTGACCCTTGGCTACCCGCGCGAGAAGCTTGACATCAAAAGGCAGATGATACACCTGATGCACAGAAGAAAGGAATTGGGCCAAATCGTGGACTATGAAGAGTACCAGAAAAAGATTTAACATGGCGGGAAAAGTTTCCAGTGTTGTGGTTCAAATGCCGGGCAAAAAATTGGTTGTGCGCGCTGCCGGGATTTGCGGGATATTGGCAGCGGTCGTTGTCCTTATCGGCATCTTTGCTGCGATGGCTGCCCCTATCCAAATTTCAGCTGGACCAACAACGTCCTAAGCGACCTGGGGGTGGGCGCGACGGCCTCGACGTTCAACTCCGCGTTGATGGCAGGCGGGGCTCTTGCGCTTGTTTTTTCTGTGGGCCTGTTTTTGGCCAACAAGGGAGCGCTTTGGAAAGTGGGGGTGGTGCTTCTTCTGATTGATGCGGTAATGCTTTTCGGGATAGGGCTGTTCCCGGAGACTATGGCTGTCCACCTTTACGTTTCGGTGGCGTTTTTCGGGATTTTTCCGCTCGCAGCAATTGCTCTCGGAGTCGGCGCCATCCGGAACAAGTCTAGAAATTTTGGCCTGTTCACGATATTGCTGGGAATCGTATCCATTCTGCCGTGGCCAATCATGATGGCCATCACTGCAACTTCCGAAGCCGCTTCAGCCGCTCCTATTTTGATGTGGTGGGTTATCCAGGGAGCCATGCTTCTTGTCGTCCCCCCAAGTGAAAAACTTCGTGGCCGAAAAACGAAATAGCTGGCATTTCCCGCATATGAACAAAATTGTACACTAAAGGCTTAAATAGTACATTGTGTTATTTTGACTTGATGATGCTCGGTTACGACGATGCAAAGGCGATGGCAAGGGAGCGGCCGTGCATTCTCCCGCTGGTGATGACAACGGAGGGCTGCGCGAACCCGGCAAATGTTTACTTCAGCCTGAGAAGGCGTGGCGAGCCGTCCTTCCTGTTGGAGTCTGCGGTGGGGCCGGGGGAGGCCGCCCGCTACTCGGTGATCGGCTGCAACCCCCTGCTCTACCTGAGGGTCCGCGGCGGGGCGGTCTCCATGCGGGGTAAAAAGGACTACACGGAGTTCGCAGGCGGCCTGGTAAAAACAAAAGACAAAAGAGACGCGCTTCGGGTCCTCGAGAAAGTCATGGCATGCGGAAAGATTCACGTCCCGCCAATCGCCGCGCGCTACATGCTTTCTTTAACCGGCTACATCTCGTACGACTACGTCCGAACGCTGGCGAAAATAGGGGACAACTCGATCGACGATCTCCACCACCCAGAAATAGAGTTCATGCTGCCCGAGCACCTGATGGTTTTCGACCACTTCTCAAAACTTACCCACTACTGCTCAGTCATCTCTCTGCTTGACGGCGACTTCAACCGGGAATATGAGCGGGCCAGGGAGGGCGTGAGGCAGCTTTCCAAAATAACAGAAAGGAAACCATCGCCCGCAAAACCCAAGATCACCTCAAGTTCAAACATGAGCCAGGCTGAATTTGAGTCCATCGTCACCCGCGCCAAGCGCTACATCCGGGACGGCGACGTAATCCAAGCCGTCCTTTCCAGGAGAATAGAGCTGAGCCCGCCTCCGCCGGCCGAGCTTTTCTATACCAATCTTAGGCGCATCAATCCCTCTCCCTACATGTTCTTCTTGGACTTCCCTGACCGCAGCGTGATCGGGTCTAGCCCGGAAATCCTCGTCAGGGTGGAGGGGCGGAAGGTCGAGACCCGCCCCATAGCCGGCACAAGGAGGCGCGGCAGGGCGCCGGCCGACGAGAGGAGGATGGAGAAGGAGCTGCTCGCCGACGAGAAGGAGAGGGCCGAACACCTGATGCTGGTAGACCTCGGGAGAAACGACATAGGGCGGGTGTCCGACCTCGGCTCGGTAAAAGTGAACGAGTTCATGAAGGTTGAAAAGTACAGCCACGTACAGCATCTTGTGTCAAATGTTGTCGGGCGGCTTCGGGACGGCATGGGCGTCTTCGATGCCTTGAGGGCGACGTTCCCCGCGGGCACCGTCACAGGTGCGCCGAAGGTGAGGGCGATGGAAATCATCGAAGAGCTCGAGCCGACGCGCCGGGGGATTTACGCCGGGGCAGTGGGCTCCTTCAGCTGCACGGGAGACGCGGACCTGGCCATAACAATCAGGACACTGGTCGCCGAGCGGAATAGGGGCTACATACAGGTGGGCGCCGGGGTAGTGGCCGACTCAGACCCGAGGAAGGAGCACTACGAGACCGAAAACAAGGCGAGGGCCCTGCTCGCCGCGGCGGGTGTCTGAATGAAAGTTGCCGTGATAGATAATGTGGATAGCTTTGTCTACAACTTGGTGCACTACGTGGGCGAGCTAGGGGCGGAGCCGGTGGTCTTCATGAACAGCGCCTCTGTCAGGGAAATCGCGCGCGCCAGGCCCGACAGGATAATCATCTCGCCTGGACCAAAGACCCCGAAAGAGGCTGGAGTGTCCGTGGACCTGATAAAAAAACTCGGGAATAAGGTGCCGATATTGGGGGTCTGCCTCGGCCACCAGGCGCTAGGCTACGCCTTCGGCGGCAGGATAGTCTCCGCGAAGAGGCTTGTCCACGGCAAGGTTTCAAAGATAAGGCACGACGGGAGCCTGCTCTTCAAGGGCGTCCCCAGCCCATTCGAGGCCACCCGCTACCATTCCCTTGTTGTGGAAAAAAAGACCGTGCCGAAAGTTCTCCGCGTGACG
Organism: Hadarchaeota archaeon (SeqCode); assembly: GCA_040757795.1. Classification (GTDB taxonomy): domain Archaea; phylum Hadarchaeota; class Hadarchaeia; order Hadarchaeales; family Hadarchaeaceae; genus DYTO01. The sequence continues at coordinate 6,830 of JBFLWG010000019.1, forward strand.
GCTGTGACCGACGACAGAGACGAGGAAATCATGGGGCTCCAGCATGTGAAGCATCCTCTCTTCGGCGTCCAGTTCCACCCTGAGTCCATTCTTACCAAACACGGAAGAAGGATACTGAAGAATTTCCTTGACCTTGAGGTGAAAAAATGAACCCTGTGCAGGAGGCTCTGAAAAAACTGGTTGGCGGGCAGGATCTGGCGGATGCCGATGCCGCGGACGCCATGAGGTGCCTGATGGCCGGCGAAGCCACCCAGGCCCAGATCGCCGCTTTCCTCGCTGCGCTGAGGATGAAAGGCGAGACGGTCCCTGAGATAACCGCCTTTGCCAGGACTATGCGCGAGTTCGCGGCCAAGATACGCCCCAAAGTGGACGGCACACTGGTAGACACCTGCGGCACCGGAGGAGACATGGTAAAGACATTCAACGTGAGCACGGCGGCCATGTTCGCCGCCGCCGGAGCAGGAGTGCCAATTGCAAAACATGGAAACAGGTCCGTCACGAGCAAGGCCGGGAGCGCCGATGTCATCGAGGCGCTTGGCGCGAAAATAGACCTTCCCCCTGAATCGGCCCAAACGTGCATAGAAAAGATCGGGATCGGGTTCATGTTCGCCCCGATGTTCCACGTGGCCATGAAGCACGCTGCGCCGGTGAGGCGGGAGATGGGCATCCGCACAGTCTTCAACATCCTCGGCCCTCTGACCAACCCGGCCGGAGCTCAGGCCCAAGTCTTGGGGGTTTACGAAGCAGGCCTCACCGAGAAGCTCGCCCATGTTCTGAAGAACCTTGGGTCCAAGCGGGCGATGGTCGTGCACGGCCTAGATGGGCTGGATGAGATATCGACCCTGGGCAAAACCCAAATCTCCGAGCTTAAAGACGGAGCAGTAAAAACCTACTCTGTTGTTCCTGAGGATTTCGGCATGAGCCGGGCGAGCGCGGACGAAATAGCTGGGAAGGACGCTGCTGAAAATGCAAAAATACTGCTCAATGTCCTGAGCGGCGAGCACGGGGCCCGCAGGGACATAGTCATACTAAACGCTGCTGCGGCGATAGTCGTCGGCGGAAAGGCCAGAGATCTCAAGGAGGGGATGGCGGCCGCTGCCAAGGCCATAGACTCAGGAAAGGCGCTTGAAAAGGTGGTCGCGCTTGTGGAGGCGACCGGAGGGGATGCTGGGAAGCTGAGGGGGCTGGAGGCGAGCATTTGAGCGTTCTGCAAGCCATCCTCAAGGACGTGCGGGAGGACATTAGGCGCAGGGAGAAGGCGAAGCCAGTAGGGGAGATGAACGTAGAAAAGTTCCAGAAGCGTAGCATAGCCGCGGCCATCCAAAGCACTGCTGGCGTCCCGGTCATCGCCGAGATAAAGAGGGCCTCGCCATCCGCCGGGAGCCTGAAGCTAGACGCCGATGTAGTTCTGGCGGCCGAGCAGATGGTCCGGGGCGGGGCGGCTGCTCTCTCGGTCCTGACGGAGCAAAAGCACTTCAAGGGGGATCCAAATTTTCTCACTTTACTCAGGGAGACGACAGGGGTGCCGCTCCTCAGGAAGGACTTCATCGTGGGCGACTACCAGATCTACGAGGCGGCTGACCTAGGGGCGGACGCCGTGCTGCTGATAGCGAAAGTGCTCGGGGAGAACCTCTGGAAACACATGGTGGTGGCGGAGGACATCGGGCTTGAGTGTCTGGTGGAGGTGGAGAACGAGGACGAGGTGGAGCTGGCCGAGTCCGTCGGCGCAAGCTTCATCGGGATAAACAACCGGGACCTCGACACCCTGGAGGTTGACCTTGGCAGGACGGAGAGGCTCGCCCCATTGATCTCTGACAGCACCACCCTCGTGAGCGAGAGCGGCATAACTTCTCCGGCCGACGTCAGAAAAGTTATGGAAGCCGGGGCGGACGCGGTGCTGGTGGGCACAGCTATAATGCGCTCGAGCGATATAGAAAAAGCCGTGAGGTCGCTAGTTGACTTGAGGTGAACATGTGCTGAAGGTGAAGATCTGCGGGCTGATGAGGCCGGGGGATGCTGAGATGGCTAGCAAGCTGGGCGCTGACATGGTCGGGGCAATCCTCGTCCCCAAGTCGCCGCGCAGCGTGTCAATCGCCCGCGCAAAGGAGATACTCGCCGCCGCCGGGAAGGGGGTGGCGAAAGTGGCGGTCGTCATACCGAAGGACCTAAAGGAGATCAAAAAAATGGCGGGCGAGATAATGCCCGACTACCTCCAGCTGCACCTGACGTTCCCCGCAAGGGACCTCAAGATACTGAAGGGGCGCCTGAACACCAAGATGATCGTCGTCGTGCCGATACCGCAGAAAGTCGAAAACAAGTGGGACATCATCAACATGGCAAAAGAGGCTGAGGGGGCGGCCGACATCGTCCTTCTCGACACCAAGGGGGCCCATGGCGGAGGCACTGGAAAGACGCACGACTGGGGCTTGAGCCGGGAAATCTGCTCCAGCCTGAAAAAGCCGGTCATGCTGGCTGGCGGCCTTGCCCCAATGAACGTCAGGGAGGCCGTGAGGACCGTGCGGCCGTACGGGGTGGACGTGGCCACCGGCGTTGAAGAAGGGCTGGGGATAAAGAGCCCGGAGCTCATGAAAGAATTTATCCAAGAGGCAAGGGGGGCCGAAGTTGGGTAACGGCAGGTTCGGGAGGTTCGGCGGGAGGTATGTCAGCGAGGTCCTGATGCACGCCCTCCTCGAGCTGGAAGAGGCGTTCAACAGGCTTTATCCCGACCAGGACTTCCAGGAGACGCTGAACCACATTCTAATGGACTACGGGGGCAGGCCGACCCCGCTGTACCATGCAAAGAACTTTAGCGAACTGGTCGGGTGTAGGGTGTACCTGAAAAGGGAGGATCTGCTTCAGGGAGGCTCACACAAGCTAAACAACTCAATGGGCCAGGGACTGCTAGCCAGGGAGATGGGGAAGAACCGCATGATAACGGAGACGGCGGCGGGGCAGCACGGGATCTCGGCCGCAATGGCCGCGAATGTTTTTGGTCTTGAACTTGAGGTCTTCATGGGCGTCAAGGACATGGAAAGGCAGGCCAGCAACGTCAAGAGGATGCAGCTCCTCGGGGCGAAGGTCACGCCAATCAAGACTGGCGCCGGGGTCCTGAAGGACGCCGTCTCGGACACCCTGAGGGAGTGGGCGACCTGCTCCGGCACCACCCATTACCTGATGGGGTCCACGGTCGGGCCTCATCCATTCCCCGAGATAGTCGCGTCTTTCCAGAGTGTGATCGGGCGCGAGATAATGGCGCAAATGCTTGAAAAGGAGGCGAGGCTGCCGGACGCCATAGTGGCTTGCGGGAGCGGCGGCAGCAACGCCGTCGGGGCTTTCAGGCCTTTCCTAGATGAGGCTGCCGTCAGGCTTTATTTTGTGGAGGGCGGCGGGGAGAGCCTAGACGCCGACAACAGCGCCGCGGCATTCGTCTTAGGCCGGCCGGGGGTGCTCCACGGCGCGGTGATGCAGCTGATGCAGGACGACTACGGGCAGGTCAAGCCATCAAAGACGAGGGCGGCGGGGCTCAACTACCCAGGGCGAGGACCTGAGATATCCCACCTTTGCGAGACGGGGAGGGTAAAGGCCGGCTATGCCTTCGACAGGGATGTCTTTGACGCCGTGAAGATCATGTGCAAAACAGAGGGGCTTCTTCCGGCGCTCGAGACTGCCCACGCCATCGCCTACGTGCTAAACAGCAGGGAGGAGTTCGACCACGATGAGATCGTCGTCGTCAACTACTCAGGAAGGGGCGACAAGGACCTAGAAACTATAGCGAGGCACTTCTATGGAGATTGAGAAAAAGTTCCGCGAGCTTGAGAAAAAACGGGAGGGAGTCTACATGCCCCACATCTACTATGGTGACCCCAACGAGGAGTTCTCATTGGAGTTGATAGAGACCCTGCTCAAGAGCGGGGCCGACATGCTGGAGTTCGGCATACCGTTCTCAGACCCGATTGCCGACGGCCCCACGTTCATAGCTGCCTGCGACAGGGCCCTTAAGATGGGGATGACACCGCAGAGGTGCCTTGACGGCGTGAGGAAGCTCAGGGACATGGGGATTGAAGCCCCGATTATCATGACCACATATTACAACATCCCCTACTCCGCGGGCATTGGGAACTTTCTCAGCGGGGCTGCCGAGGCCGGCGTTCAGGGGCTGATAATCCCGGACATGCCAGTGGAGGAGTCGGCTGAAATCCTAGCTGCTGCGGAGCCGCTCGGCCTCGATGTCATCTTTCAGGTGGCGCCCACGACAGGCCAGGGGCGGCTGATGGAGATCATCGGCGCAGCTTCCGGCTTTCTCTACGTGGTAAACGTCGAGGGAGTGACTGGGGCGAGGGAGAGCGTCCTCCAGTCAACATTGGAGATGATCAAGAGGGTGAGGAGACAGACGGACCTGCCCCTGATGGCCGGCTTCGGGGTTTCAATAGCCGAACACGCTCTTTCCATGGTATCGGGAGGGGCGGACGGCGTGATAACAGGGAGCGCGATAGCGAAAATCTACGAGAGTAATTTGGAATCGCCTGAGGATGCCCTTCCTGAAATAGCGAAGTTTGCGGCGGGGATAAAGAGGGCCTGCATTGAAGGCCTAAGGGCGCGCGAGATTCAAGAGCCGCGGATTCACAAACCAAGCGTTATTAAATAGACATCTTTTCGAGCGCTTCTAGACCGCTCATCCCTTTTTTGACGCCAAGGGCTTTTGCGCCAGAAGTGACCTCGGCTATCTCCGCCTTCAGTATGTCACCAAAAGTCTTGACGCCCCTGACGATGGCGGCCGCCTGCCCAAGCTTCTCAGCGGTATCAAGGTTCAAGTAGCCGCACATGACATAGCCCTTCCCAGCTGCTATAAGCACAAGCGGCGCGCCTTTCAGCTCGACCTTGACGCCCAAAGCCTTCCCGCTGCCTATTTTGATCTCTTCTGTTTCGAACATTACGACGCCTCAGGGGGCCGCAAGCGCAGCCTTTACGCCATTGATTATGAGGGCAATGGCCAGCGCAGCTAGAAGAAGCCCCGTCACGCGGGAAACCGTCTCAATCCAGTAGCTTCCCAAAGCGCTCCTGATGCGGTTGGAGAACCAGAGCACCGCCCAGCTGGCTGCCAGGGAAATCGCGGCAGCGACAGCAGTGATAAAATGGCCGTAAGTCTGGACAAATATCATCGTCGTCACTATCACGCCAGGTCCCGTTAGCAGCGGGCATCCCAGCAGGGCTATCGCCGGGGAGTACCTGTGCTTGCCAACCAGAAAAACTCCCAGCACCAGCTCTATCCCAAGGATAGTCAGAACTATCCCTCCGGCAATCTTCAGGGAGTTGAAATCTATTAAGAAAACCTGCAGGATGTACTGCCCGAACAACAGGAAAGCGAACAGCACGACGGCGGCCATCCCTATCGCCTGCGTCGCGGCTGAAACTCTCTGTTTGGGATTCATCCCCTTCGTGACGGAGATGAAAACAGGTATGCTGGCGAACGGCCCCATTATCACGAACAGCGAAAGTGCCGAGCTGAGTATTTCCTCGATCATGCGAACGTTCTTAGATTTCACACTAGCGCTAAAAAATGTTGTGTAATGCTTTCTTCGGCATTCTTAAAAACATGCGAAGAGATTGATACCATATGAAAACTCTTACACTGAGGCTGAAGCCGCTCGACATGGAGACTGGGAGGAACATAGCCGTGATGCACGAGGATGACGCCGAATTCCTCGGACACCTGGCTGGGGACAGGATAAGGGTTGCCACCCCGAACGTCACGGTCACATTGATAGCCAACACAACCAAACGCATGGTCCAGAAGGGGGAGCTGGGGGCTTTTGTGGAGGCTACGAGGGCGTTAGGGCTTGAAGACGGGGAAGACGTGGAAATATCGCTGGCCCCCCGCCCGCAGTCTGCCGTCGCGATCAAGAGGAAGATGGCGGGCGAGTCCCTGTCTGAGGAAGAAATAGGGAACATCATCCGGGACATAGTCTCGGACAACCTCACCGCCACAGAACTGGCCGCTTTTGTCGTCAGCCAGCAAATCCGCGGCATGACTATGGACGAGGTGAAGGACCTGACGACGCACATGGTAAAGACGGGGGAAAGGCTGGAGCTGAACGTGACCCCGGTGCTTGACGTCCACAGCATAGGCGGCGTTCCGGGCAACAAGTACGCCCTCATCGCTGTGCCGATAGTCGCTGCTGCCGGTTTGACCATCCCAAAAACGAGCAGTCGGGCGATAACAAGCGCCGCCGGTACGGCCGATGTGATGGAAGTTCTAGCAAACGTCAACCTCGGCATGGATGAGATTAAAAAAATCACGACAAGGGTTGGGGCCGTCCTCGCGTGGGGCGGCGCCGTGAAGCTCGCACCGGCCGACGACATCATAATCCAAGCAGAGCGGATGCTCGGCATTGACCCGAAGCCCCAACTGCTGGCAAGCGTCATGGCAAAAAAGATGGCGGTGGGCGCCGACCATGTCTTGATAGACATCCCTGCTGGGCCCGGGTCAAAGGTGGAAAAACTTGAAGACGCCCGCACCCTCTCGCATGACTTCATAGAGCTAGGCCACAAGCTCGGCATTCTGGTGGACGCCGCAGTAACCTACGGCGGCCAGCCTGTGGGATACACGATCGGCCCTGCGCTCGAGGCAAAAGAGGCGCTTGAGACGCTGATGGGGGGCGGGCCCGGCAGCCTTATCGAGAAGGCGACTAGCCTCGCGGGAGTGATGCTGGAACTCGGCGGAGCTGCCCCGCCTGGACTGGGAAGGCAAATGGCCGCTGAGTTGCTGAAGTCCGGGAAGGCCTACCAGAAAATGCGCGAGATAATAGCCGCCCAGGGCGGGAACCCGAACGTAAAGCTGGAAGACCTCCCCATCGGCGACAAGAAAGAAGTTGTGACGGCCCCAATCTCAGGTTACATCACCAGAATCTACAACCAGAAAATGAACGAGATAGCAAGGGCGGCAGGCGCCCCCTACGACAAGGGGGCCGGCATCAAGCTCATCCTGAAAACAGGGCGCAAGGTTGAAAAGGGCGAGCCGCTCATGGAGGTGTACTCCGAGCACGAGGGCAAGCTCGAGGAAGCCTTGGGAACAATGAAAAAGAACCCTCCGATAAAGATTGAGGGGATGCTGCTGGAAAAGATCAGCCACAGGCCCAGAATAGAACTCGGTTGATATGAAGCAAACTAGTCTTCGCCGAAGTCTTCTCCGCCAGGCCCTCCAGGGCCCTTCGGCATCGACGGACCTTTCTTCGTGGAGGTGATGACGTCGTCTATCCTCAGTATCATTATCGCAGCCTCGCTCGCTGATTTTATCGCCTGGGTCTTGACCCGGAGCGGCTCGACCACGTCCAGCTTGGACATGTCCGAGATTTTGCCCTCGTAAACATTCACCCCGAAGTTCTTTCCATCAGCCTTCTCGTGCTTTGCCCTCAAGTCAACCAGTATGTCCACGCTATCCTGCCCCGCGTTCTCGGCGAGCGTCTTGGGTATGGACTCGATAGCGCCAGCAAAGGCGTTAACTGCAAGCGCCTCTCTCCCCCCGACAGTCTCGGCGTACCTGCGAAGCTCCTTCGCAAGCTCTATTTCCGGCGCGCCTCCGCCGACGACAACCTTCCCATCCTCCACCGCTGCAGCAACCACACAGAGTGCATCGTGCATGGCGCGCTCCACCTCGTCCACCACATGCTCGCTCCCGCCCCTGATCAGCATCCCCACCGACCTCGGGTTCTTACAGTCCCTGACAAATGTCATCTTGTCATCGCCTATTTTTACCTCTTCCACGAGCCCGGCGCTGCCAAGGTCGGCGGTCGTTAGGTCCTCGATGTTCATCACTATTTTGCCTCCAGTGGCGCGGGAAAGCTTCTCCATGTCCGACTTTTTGGCCCTCCTGACCGCGTACACTCCCGCCTTTGACAGGTAATGCTGTGCAAGGTCGTCTATCCCCTTCTGGCAGACGACCACGTTGGCCCCAATCGCCACAAGCTGGTCCGCCATCTTCTTCAGGATGTTCTCCTCTTCGTCGAGGAACGCCCTCAGCTGGTCTGGACTGGTGACCCTTATTTCCGCGTCTGTCTCGGTCTTCTTTATCTCGAGCGCCGCGTCGAGAAGGGCTATTTTCGCGTTTTTAACCTTCTTGGGCATGCCGGGGTGGACGCGCTCCTTGTCCAATATGACGCCCTGGATGAGCTGGGTGTCTTCGGTGCTGCCGCCGGGCTTCTTCTCCAGCCCGATGTAGTCAATGTCCACCTTGTATCCGCCGTCCGCCTTGTCAGCTATCTGCTTCACCGCCTTGACTGCAAGGCTTGACAGCAGCTCCCTCCCACTCTCCGCTTTTTTGCCCGTCATTGCAGTCATTGAGATCTTTTTTAGAGCAACATCATCCTCGATTCCAACCGGCACCGCTATTTTTTCCAAAACATCCTGCGCTTTTTCGGCCGCCAGCCTGTAGCCTGCGGCGATAACTGTTGAGTGGATGCCCTGATCAAGCAGCTTTTCGGCCTCGTGCAGTAGCTCCCCTGAAATCACGACCGCGGTTGTGGTCCCGTCCCCCACCAGCTCGTCTTGGGTCTTGGCCACTTCCACAAGCATCTTGGCGGCCGGGTGCTCCACTTCCATCTCCTTGAGTATCGTGACGCCGTCGTTCGTGATCACAACATCCCCAAGGGTATCAACAAGCATCTTGTCCATCCCGCGCGGCCCCAAAGTGGTGCGGACAGCCTCGGCTATCACTCGCCCCGCCAGTATGTTCATCCGCTGGGCGTCCCGCCCCATCATCCTGCGCGTCCCTTCCTGCAGCACCAAAACCGGTTTTCCACCAAGTGAAGCACTCACGTCAATCCTTTTATTTGAGCGAACTTGGCCAATTTAAACTTTTCGGATTGGCTGAAATTGGACTCGTGCCTTGAGGGGCGACCAAAAAACTCTTTTTACGCCATCACACGTTATTATGTGGGGATTTATTGGCGAAAAAAGCCGGGAAAAAAGCCAAAACAAAGGCTGCTGGAGTGGACTTTTTTGGAGGCGGAGGTGGGCTGCTGGCGGATGTCTTCAGCGGGGCCCCAGCCGCTGAGCAAAAAGCCCCGGCTGCGGGGGCGAAGGAACCAGCGGCGGAAAAAGGGCCCATAACAATCTCGGCCATGGAAGCAGGCAAGCCTGCCGCGCCGCGGGTGGAAAAGGGGCCGGTCACAGGAAAAGTCATCGACAAATATGGAAATGTGGAAATAATGTCTGTCGAAACCGAGCCGACCCCATATTACAAAACAGCGCTCCCTGAACTTGGCGCCAAGGAAATCGCGCTTCTCGAAAAAGTGAAAGATACCGCCATTGAGGAGGTTAGGATAGACCCTGAAAAACTGAACGACCCCGCCGAGCGCAACAGAATTTTCACACAGGCAGTTTTCAAAATTCTGGAGCGGGAAAGCAGGACGCTGCGCCTGCCGCCTGGCCGCATGAGGCAGCTCGGTGAAATAGCCGTTCGGGACATGATAGGGTTCGGTCTTCTCGACCCGCTGCTGGCGGACGACAGGCTCGAGGACATAATGGTCACTGCTGTTGGAAAGCCGGTCTATGTTTACCACAGGAAACACGGGATGTGCCACACCAACATAATCTTCAACAACGAGGACTCGATAAAATACCTGATAGACAAGATGGCGAGGGTCGTGGGGAGGAGGATAGACCAGCAGACCCCGCTTCTTGACGCCCGCCTGCCAGACGGGAGCAGGGTCAACGCCACGATACCGCCGGTCTCTCTGGATGGCCCGACGATTTCAATAAGGAAGTTCAGAAAGGATCCGCTTTCCGTGATAGACATAATAAACTTCAACACCCTCTCAACTGATTTTGCGGCGTTCCTATGGTTTGCCGTGGACGGCCTAGGTTCCAAGCCAGCCAACCTGCTTCTCTCAGGGGGGACCGGCTGCGGGAAGACAACCATGCTCAACTCCGCTTCCAACTTCGTTCCTGGAAGCGAACGCATAATCTCGATAGAGGACACGGCTGAGCTTCAACTCCCACACAAGCACTGGGTGAGGATGGAGACGCGCCCGCCGAATGTAGAAGGAAAGGGAGAAATCACCATGGACGATTTGGTCAAAAACGCGCTCAGGATGCGTCCGGACAGGATGGTGGTCGGTGAGGTCAGGGGGCCGGAAGCTAGGACCATGTTCACGGCCATGAACACTGGCCATGATGGATGTATGGGCACTGTCCACGCTAACAGCGCCTCAGAAACGGTCACTC
>JBFLWG010000020.1:0-16604 GCA_040757795.1 Hadarchaeota archaeon (SeqCode)
AGATTGATTCCTTTCTTTATTCTTTCGGTGTTTGTGACAAAAAGATCGTCGCCCACAATCTGTATTTTATTCCCAAGTTTTTTCGTCATTTCCACCCAAGAGTTCCAGTCGTCCTCGGCATGACCATCCTCTATGCTTATGATTGGATAGGTTTTACACAGGTCGGCGTAAAAATCAACCAACTCCCCGCCGCTGAAAGATTCTTCGCCAATTTTGTAAACTCCACCATAGAAAAATTCGCTTGACGCTGGGTCCAGAGCCATCTTCATCTTTCCTTCATGCCCGGCGCGCTTTACCGCCTCAAGCATGGAATCAAGGCGCTCTTTTATGTCCACGATCTGCGATGGCGCGAACCCTCCTTCATCACCCACTAAAGTTGCCCCTGCACCGTATTTTTTCTTGAGCAATTTTGCCAGTGCATGGTAGCTCTCTGAAACCATCCTTATCCCTTCGCTGAAGCTCTTTGCGCCCGTGGGCACCAACATGTGCTCTTGTATGGAATTTTGTTGGCCAGCATGCTTTCCGCCGTTTATCACGTTGCACAACGGCACAGGCAGCCTGTTCGCCTTTGCGCCGTAAAGCCCCCCGATGTATTTGTAAAGTGGAATCTTTTTGGCTGCCGCCCCAGCTCGCGTTACTGACATGGAAACGGGTAATATTGCGTTAGCCCCTAGTTTTTTCTTGTCAGGGGTTCCATCAAGCTCAATCATCAGATCGTCAATTTCCTTCTGGCGCGTGCAGTCCATGCCCACAATATTTGGGGCAATCAACTTGTTGACATTTCTAACGGCTTTCAATGTGCCTTTTCCAAGGAATCTTTTGTTGTCGCCATCTCTCAATTCTAACGCTTCATGCTGTCCAGCGCTTGCGCCGCTTGGGACCATGGACCTGAACAACCCGTCTTCTGTAACCAAGTCTGCCTCAACAGTAGGGTTCCCTCTCGAATCAAGCACTTCCCTTGCTTTTATTGATTTTATTTTCATCTTTTTCATCTCTGCGTGGTTTCTTTCCAATTATTTATGCATCGCATCTTAAAAGCATGAAATTTATATCATGGGGTCTGGGAGACAAAAATTCACAAAAGATAGCCTTTTTTGGGCCCCTTCCCCCTCTATTTAAGGTAAACATGAGCATCGCAGAGTTTGCAGAAGGATCGGGCCTGATAGACTTCGACACCTACCTGTCGAGCGGGGTCCACATAGGCACAAGGCAGAAGACAGGAGCCATGGCGCCGTTCATTTTCAGGGTGAGGCCTGACGGGCTCTATGTTCTGGACATCAGGAAGACCGACGAGAGAATCGCGACAACCGGGAAGTTCCTCGGACGCTTCGAGCCCGGCAAAGTCGTGGTGGTCTCGGCAAGGCAGTACGGGCAGCGCCCGGCCCAGAAGTTCGCGGAGGTCACGGGCACCAGCGCCATAGTCGGCAGGTTCATCCCGGGAACGTTCACAAACCCCAATTACAAGGGCTACTTCGAGCCGCAGGTCCTGATGGTCACCGACCCTCTGGCGGACGAGCAGCCACTCAAGGAGGCGGCGCAGGTGGGCATCCCGACGATAGGGCTCTGCGACACCGACAACGAGACCGCCGACCTGGACATAGTCATCCCGACCAACAACAAGGGGAGGAGGGCCCTCGCCTTGGTCTATTGGCTGCTTGCGCGGGAGGTTCTTAAGGCGCGGGGCCAGCTTCTGCCGGACCAGCAGTTCCAGGTACTCGTGGAAGAGTTCGAGACCAAGGCCGGTGGTGAGGAGTGAGGCCTCCAGCAGTGGCGGGGCAGTTCTACGCCGGCGCTGAATCCGCTCTTTTGAAGCAGATCGAGAAGTGCTATCTCCACAGCCTTGGCCCCGGGCGCCTGCCGAGGGTGGAAAATGGCGAAAGGAGAATAAAGGGTGCCGTGGTGCCGCACGCCGGCTACGATTTCTCCGGGCCGATCGCCGCGCATGTCTTCGGGGCAATAGCGGAGGACGGTCTCCCCGACACATTCATAATTATCGGGCCCGACCACCACGGCTACGGCCGCAGGGCCGCCATCACGACTAAAACATTCACGACCCCGCTCGGTCCAGTGCCGGTGAACAGGGGGATTGCTGAAAAGATGAGGCGCCCCCCAATTGAGGAAGACCCCGATGCCCACGCCTCCGAGCACTCCTTGGAGGTGCAGCTCCCGTTCCTGCAGCACTTGAAAAGGGATATAAAATTCGTGCCTGTCTGCATGACTTCCCAGGACCCGAAAACGGCGGAAGAGCTGGGCGAGGTCTTTGAGAGGGTGGTCAAAAGCGATGATGTCGTGGTCCTGGCGAGCAGCGACTTCTCCCACACCGGGACCAATTATTTCCAGCCGCCTCCGCCAGGCATGAACGCGGGGGAGTTTGCGAAAAAGCAGGACGAGCTCGCGATTGCGCCGATATTGGAGATTGACCCGACGGGGCTTTTTAAAGCTGTTGAAAAGCACAATATTTCAATGTGCGGCTATGGATGTGTGGCGAGCATGTTGCACGGAATAAAAGGGATTGCAAAAAAAGGCGAGCTTCTGAAATACGCCACGTCATACGAGGTCTGGCCCTCCAGCTCGGCGGTGGGTTACGGGGCGATTGTCTTCAGGTGACACAATGAAGCCCATAATAGTCAAGCTAGGCGGCAGCGTCATCACGGACAAAAGCAGGCCGTTCACTGTTCGCAAGCCTGTCCTGAAGAGGCTGGCAAAGGAGCTTTCTGCCGCGAGGGGGCCGCTGGTGGTGGTGCACGGCGGAGGCTCCTTCGGGCACCCGGTGGCGGCGAAGTACGGCATCTCGAGTGGCTACAGAAACAGGGGGCAGCTGATGGGTCTCTCCCTCACGCACAGGAGCATGGAGAGGCTGAACGCCCACGTGGTGGAGGCGCTGCAGGCAGCCGGGCTCCCGGCCGTGGCGGTCCAGCCGTCCGCGTGCGCGGTCGTCAGGGCCGGCAGGATAGTTTCGATGGAACTCCGCCCGGTGAGAAAAATGCTGGAGCTTGGCATCGTCCCGGTTCTCTATGGGGACGCGGTCACTGACGTCAAGAATGGCATGTGCATTTTGTCCGGGGACCAGCTCATGTCGCGTCTTGCAAGCGAGCTTGGGGCCTCGAGGGTGATAGTCGGGGCGGACGTGGACGGGGTCTTCACTTCAAACCCCAAAAAGAACAGGCGCGCCAAACACCTCGACAGGATAACCCCTTCCACAAAACTATCTTTAGGCGGGGCGGGAGTAAAGGATGTTACCGGAGGAATGAAAAACAAGGTGGATGAGCTGATGGCGCTGGCAAGAATCGGGATCGAGTCGGAAATCGCGAACGCCATGAGGCCGGGCGTGATGAAGAAGCTCGTGTCCGGCGTGCGCGGGCTTGGCACAGTGATAGGGGGGAGCAGGTGAGGAACAGCACAGAAGAAAGAAAGTTCGAGCACCTGAGGATTTGCCTAAAGGGAGATGTCGAGGCGATCCTGAAAGGCGCGGGCTTTGAGGATCTGGACCTCGTGCATTCGGCGCTGCCGGAACTCAACCTTGACGACATAGATCTCAGGACGTCATTCCTCGGGGCGAAGCTTGCCGCGCCATTGATGGTAACTGCCATGACGGGCGGGCACCAGCTGGGGCAGAAGTACAACCTGGTCCTGGCGGCTGCCGCGCAGAAGTTCGGCCTTGCATTCTCCGTTGGGAGCCAGAGGGCTGCCATAGAAAACCCGCGGCTGGCCGGGACATACTCCGTGAGGAAGGTCGCACCTGATGTTTTTCTGGTCGGCAACATTGGGGTGCCGCAGCTGGTTGAAGGCTACGGGGTGGCGGAGGCCGCGAAGGCCGTGAAGATGATAGACGCTGACGCACTCTCCATCCACATGAACCCGCTCCAGGAGCTGGCCCAGCCTGAAGGTGAGCCGAAGTACAGAGGTGGCCTGAGGAGCCTCGGGAAGATTTGCCGCGGGCTAGACGTCCCGGTCATCGCCAAGGAGACGGGCAGCGGGATAAGCGGCAAGGTCGCGAGGAGGCTGGAGGCTGCTGGCGCTGCGGCCATAGATGTCGCCGGGGCGGGCGGGACATCCTGGGCCGGCGTCGAGAGCCACAGAAGCCAGAAGAGCATCGGCCCGGCATTCTGGGACTGGGGGATACCCACCGCCGTTTGCACGGCCGAGGTGGCCAGAAGCGTCAGGGTGCCCGTCATCGCGAGCGGTGGCGTGCGCTCGGGGCTCGACGCCGCGAAGGCTCTTGCCCTCGGCGCGGACATTGTCGGGGTGGCGCTGCCAGTCCTGCGGGCCGCGTCCGGAGGAAAGAAAACGCTCGAAAGCTTCATCGGGAGTTTCCTGGCCGAGCTCAAGGCCGCGATGTTCCTCACCGGCTCCAGAAAAGTGAGCGACCTCCGAAAGTCGGAAATTGCCGTCACGGGGAGGACGAGGGAGTGGCTGCTCAGCCGGGGCATAGACCCGGACAAGCTGGCGAGGAGCGAGAGAAAGTGATCGAGATACATCCCCTGGGCGGGATGAACGAGGTGGGGAAGAACATGACGGCCGTGGGGATGGGCCGGGAGTACTTCATCGTTGACATGGGGATAAGGCTCGACAGCGTGCTGGCCTTTGAGGATGCCGAGATCGGATCGATGAGCCGCGAGGAGCTCATAAACATCAATGCCATCCCGGACGACGGGGCCCTGAGGAGAAAAAAGGTGAAGGCGATAGTCCTGACCCACGGGCACCTCGACCACATAGGGGCGGTCGGGAAGCTCGCCGGCGCCTACGATGCACCTATTTACGGCACACCTTTCACGATGGAGCTGACGAAGAGGATGCTCAGGGACGAGAGGGGGGAGAAGCCGAAAAACGAGTTTGTCAGGGTGGCCCCCAGCGGCAAGGTGGACCTGCACGGGACAACCATCGAGTTCATACCTGCCGCGCATAGCATCCTCCAGACGGCTTTTATCCTGATCAGGGGTGAGGAGGGCTCGATACTGATGGCGAGCGACTTCAAGATCGACGACGACCCGCTCATAGGGCAAAAGACCGACGAGGCCAGGCTCAGGAGGCTGGGGAGGGAGGGGCTGCTTTCCGCAATGATAGGCGCCATAAGGCTGGAGGACCCGGGCCACACGCAGTCGGAGGCCTATGCAAAGAAAATGCTGGAGGAGAAGATAGGAGAAGCCTGCGACGGCCGCGGCCTTGTGATCGCGACGACATTCTCCTCCCACATAGTCAGGCTGAAGTCAATAGTCGATGCCTCGTTCAAGCTTGGGAGGACGCCGGTGCTTGTCGGAAGGTCCCTGCACAACTACACCCAGGCAGCGACTTCACTCGACCTGGTGGACTTCCCGGCCGAGCTCCGCATCCACGGCCGGCCCAACTCCATCGGCGGGCTGCTGAAGGAAATAGACAAGAAGCGGGAGGAGTATGTCCTGGTCTGCACCGGGCACCAGGGGGAGCCCACCTCTGTGCTTTCCAGGATAGCGGACGGCAGGCTGCCGCTCGAGATCAAGCGGGGGGACGACGTCATCTTCTCGGCGAGCGTGATCCCGAACCCTGTCAACGAGAACAACAGGGAGATCGTCGAGGCAAAGCTCACGTCGCAGGGGGCGAGGGTCCACAGGGACGTCCATGTTTCCGGCCACGGCGGTAGGGCTGACACCGCCAGGTTCATCGAGATGATAAAGCCCGAACACATAATACCTTGCCACGGCACCCCAGACAAGCTAAAGATGATGCTGGAGCTGGGAAGGGAGATGGGATATTCTAAAGCCAACATGCATACAGTGGCTAACGGGATGTCGGTGAGGGTGGGTGGATAGATGGATGCCCTGGCTTACATGGAGAAAAAGGCGCGGCTGGTCGAAGCCGAGATGGACAGGTGGGTGCCGAAGAACATCCTGCCCGAGGTGCTAGCGAAGGCGACCAGGCACCTGCTGGAGACTGGCGGGAAGAAAATCCGCCCGTGCCTCGCCATCACTGCCTGCGAGGCCGTCGGCGGCAAGTCCGGAGATGTGTTGGAGGCAGCTGCGGCCATGGAACTCCTCCACACTTTCACTCTCATCCACGACGACATCATGGACCACGACAAGCTCAGGAGGAACGTCAAGACGGTGCATGTGCTCTGGGGGGAGCCGGTGGCGATAATAGCCGGGGACGCCCTCTTCGCGAAGGTTTTTGAGGCGGTCGCGGCGAACGCCAGGAGGCTGAAGCTTGACGGCCCGAGAGCTTCCGAGCTCTTCAGGGTGGTGAGCAGCGCAAGCTTTGAGATCTGCCGGGGGCAGGCTCAGGACATGCTTTTTGAAAACAGGCTTGACATCACGGAAAAGGAGTACATGGAGATGGTCGGGGGGAAGACTGGCGCGCTCATGGAAGCTTCGACGAGGGTCGGGGGGATGCTCGGCGGGGGGAAGCCGGGGGAGGTCGAGGCGCTGGGGAAGTACGGCCGCCTCCTCGGGGTAGCCTTCCAGATCCAGGACGATGTCCTCGGGGTCGCAGGCAAGGAAAAGAAGTTCGGGAAGCCGATAGGCAGCGACCTCAGGGAGGGGAAGAGGACGCTGATAGTGATCAAGGCTCTGGAGCTGGCCGACAAGAATGGGAAGAAGCTGCTTCTCAGGGTGCTGGGGAACAAGCCTTCGAGGAAGGACCTTGATGCCGCGATCAACCTGCTGAAGACATCCGGCGCCATTGATTATGTCTCGCGGAAGGCCGTTGACCTTGTGGAAGAGGCGGAGGATTGCCTCAGGGTTCTGCCCGACTCGGAGGCCAAGGCGGCTCTGGAGTCTCTCGCCGAGTTTGTCGTCAGGCGGGAATTCTGAGCGGCTCTTGAAAAAATTCAACCAAAATACTTATCCCATGACACCACCAGCTCCGGAGGGTTGAAATGGAGGATGTGAGGAGGGAAGTTCTTCGCTGGGCGCTCGCAAACGCCTCAGAGCACGGGGGCAGCGCCAGCGCCAAGGCCGTTATGGGGAAGGTCATAGCGGAGCTTCCGGGATGGAAATCAAATGTTGCTACGCTTTCGAAGCTGGTGGAGGAGGTCGTCGCCGAGGTCAACTCAATGCCGGCTGTAGAGCAGCTCTTCCAAATCAAGAAGGTCGGGGCGGTGGAGCAGCACAAGCAGGAGCAGAGGAAAGGCCTTCAGGAACTGCCCGAGGTCGAAAGGTTCAGCAGAGTTGTAACCCGCTTCGCGCCAAACCCAAACGGCCCGCTTCACCTGGGCCACGCGAGGGCGGCCGTGCTCAGCCATGATTATGCCAGGAAGTACAACGGGAAGTTCATCCTCCGCTTCGAGGACACCAACCCCGAGAACGTGATGCTCGAGATGTACGAGCTGATAAAAATGGACCTAAGATGGCTCGGCCTCAGCTGGGACGAGGAGCACATCCAGTCCGACCGGATGCAGCTGTACTACGACTATGCCGAGCAGCTTTTGGGGGAGGGGAAGGCCTACGTCTGCACCTGCGAGCCGGGGGGGTTCGGGAAGCTCAGGGACGCCGGCGAGGCCTGCCCGTGCCGCGAGATCCCGGCGGATGAAAACCTCGTCAGGTGGGAAAAGATGATGTCGGGGGACTTCAAGGAGGGGGAGGCCGTCGTCAGGATAAAGACGGATTTGGCCCACCCGAACCCCGCCGTCAGGGACTGGCCCGCCTTGAGGATAGTGGACGATGATCACGCGAGGGTCGGCAAGAAGTACAAGGTCTGGCCACTCTACAACTTTTCCGTTTCGATAGACGACCACGAGATGGGCGTCACGCATGTCCTCAGGGGGAAGGAGCACGAGGTGAACGAGGAGCGCCAGCGCAAGCTTTACGGGCACCTCGGGTGGGAGTACCCCGTGGCGGTCCAGTACGGGCGGTTCTCCATCCCGGGGTCGCCGCTGAGCAAGACGCAGACGATGAAGGCGATAAAGGCCGGAGAGCTGGTGGGGCACGATGATGTCAGGCTCGCAACCATCGCCGCCCTGAGGAGGCGTGGCTTCCTGCCAGAGGCCCTGAGGCAGCTGGTGACTGAAATCGGGCTCACGCAGGTCGACTCTGTCCTCAGCTGGGAGACCATCTTCTCCCACAACAGGAAGCTGGCGGACGGGGTGGCCAGCCGCTATTTCTTCGTTCCCGACCCTGTGAAGCTACTGGTCGCGGGCAGCCCCGAAATAAAGGAGGCGAGGCTGCGCACCCACCCGAGCAGGCCGGACGCAGGCGAGCGCATACTGCCGCTCAAGAGGGACGGGAAGGTGCTGGTTTTCCACATTCCCGCCTCGGACGTGGCCGGCCTTAGGGTCGGCGACATCTTCAGGCTGAAGGACCTGATGAACGTCAAGCTGGCTTTCAAGGACGGGGCGCTGGAGGCGGATTTCGTGTCGCTGACGGTGGCCGACGTCCCCAAGTTCCAGTGGGCCTCGGCCGGGGCGGTCGGCGTCGAGGTGACCCATCCCGACGGGCGGGTCGAGCCAGGGCTTGCCGAGCCGGCGGTCACTGATGTCCAGCCCGGCACTCTCGTGCAGTTCGAGCGCTACGGCTTCGCCAGGATCGAGTCGGTCGGGCCCAAGGTCAAGGCGATTTACGCGCACAGGTGAGGCGCAAAAAATATATATCGGGGGCGGGAACTTTTGCCGAGGCTGGGAGAGATGGCGGATATCGACAACATAGACCTTCGTCTGCTGAGGCTGCTGGCGGGCGACTCGAAGGTCTCCCTGAAGAAGATGGCGAGGGAGGTCGGGCTCAGCATTACCGGCGTGAACAAGAGGATCGAGAGGCTTGAGAAGAACGGGGTGATAAAGCAGTACTCGGCGATAATCGACCCGAAGAAGCTGGGGTACGGGGTGTCGGCCTTCGTGAGGGTGGCGGCCAGCCCAAGCGGCATGGACGACCTTGTCAGGGCGCTCAGGAACAAGCACGAGGTCTGCGAGATGCACAAGGTCACGGGGGAGCGCCAGCTGATGATGAAGGTCAGGGCGAGAGACCAGGAAAGCCTGAACAGGTTCATAGAGGAGAACATCAGCGGCAGGGACGGGGTCCGCCACGTCACCACCACCATGGCGATGGCGACGTTCAAGGAGACGCTTCTCAACCCATAGGTGCAACTGATGCCTGAAGAAGAGACGAGGATTGCGAGGGAAGTTCTTTCCAGCGTGCTGCCCTACATAGCCTACCCTCAGGAGCTCCGGGAGATGCTCGAGAAGGGGCTGCGGGCGGGCGGGGACAGGGACGCCTTCATGGAGAGCTTGAAGAGGTCCATCGATGAAGAAAACGACGTGGCCAAGAAGACGGACCTGAGGATTTTTTTGGCCGAGTTCAGGCGGCACGTATAGAAAAGTTTTAACATGCGGGCGAGGAACTACTTATGGTGATACTGTGCAGCCGCAGCTGAAGAGGGTCGCAGCGGACATCCGGAGCATGAAGATCCGGGGGGCCGGGAGGATCGCCCGGGCGGCCGCCGGCGCCCTCATGGACGTCGCCACAAACTCGAAGGCCAGGACTTCTGCCGAATTCATGAAGGAGGTGGAGGGCGCGGCGAAGATTTTAGTTCTCACGAGGCCGACTGCTGTCTCGCTGCCGAACGCGATCCGCTATGTCCTGCTGGGGCTGGAGAAGGCTAAGGGGGCCGACCTCTGTGGGATGCAGAAGACGGTGGTCTCCCGCGCCGAGGAGTTCATCAAGAATTCAAAGGAGGCGGAGAAGAAAATCGGGGAGATAGGGGCGAACAGGATTTCGGACGGGGACGTGCTCCTCACTCACTGCAACAGCCACTGCGCCATCGCCGTGATCAAGACAGCGTTCAACCAGGGGAAGGACATCGAGGTTTACGTCACGGAATCAAGGCCCGTCTGGCAGGGGCACCTCACGGCGAAGGAGCTTCTGAAGGAGGGGATTCCCACAACCATGATAATCGACTCGGCCGTGAGGCACTTCATCAGGGAGATTGACAAAGTCGTAGTCGGGGCGGACAGCATCGCGGCGAACGGGGCGGTCGTGAACAAGGTCGGGACGTCGCAGATTGCCCTGGCGGCGCACGAGTCCAGGGTGCTCTTCTTTGTTGCTGCGGAGACGTACAAGCTGCATCCGGGGACGCTCGTCGGGCAGCTTGTGGAGATAGAGGAGAGGGACCCGCGGGAGGTGGCGGACCCGAGGAAGTTCCCGAGGCTGAAGATAAGGAACCCGGCCTTTGACGTGACGCCGCCCGAGTATGTGGACTTGATAATAACTGAGCGGGGGATAATCCCGCCGCCGGCCGCCTACGAGCTGACGCAGGAGATTTTCGGGTGGAAGCCGGGCGGGTTTGAAAGCCTACACGGGTTGTAATCCCGTCCGGCCCGCCTGTGTTTAGTCAGATTGAAAGTGCAAACTGAGATTTGAATGCATCTTTATCATCGGCCGGTTCCCCATCTTTTATTCATTGGCACCAAGCAATGGGGTTGTTCTTCAACTTCTTCCGGTAAACAAACGCAGTTACTCTCCGGTGTATGATTTGTATTGTTTTGAAGTATTTAATATTGGCGAGTATTTGGCTCACCATCAAAGCTCAAAATTTGTTACCATTATCTTATTAATGCTTCAGTTAACCAAACTTCTAATTCCTGGAAAATTTTTTCCACTCCAAATTCTCCGCTTGTCAACAATTGAGTAGAGATAACTTCTTTCAATTTACCGAAATTGCCGCGGCCTATATTTTTCAGTACAATTTCTGGTTTCAAATCAATGAGCGCGATTTTTGGGTAATCTGCCTCTTCCTTCGACCTTAGAACGTCATTCATTATACTACATATGGTGTGGTCCCTGAAAGACGACCCAACGACGACCCATAATTTTTCAGCCACCAGTTTTTTTCTAAACGCATGAAGCAAGTCTAAAAAAGGACTTCGGAGAGCATATCTAGTACTGCCCTCAACGGGGTAAACTAAAAACT
Source organism: Hadarchaeota archaeon (SeqCode) (assembly GCA_040757795.1). Taxonomy (GTDB): domain Archaea; phylum Hadarchaeota; class Hadarchaeia; order Hadarchaeales; family Hadarchaeaceae; genus DYTO01. Next base: position 10,870 of record JBFLWG010000020.1, read on the forward strand.
CACTCCCCACATCTTCTCCAAGTGACGTCACTTTCCCATCTGGCAAAAATACTTGAAATTGGTTGATATCTCCACTTCTTTCGAAAAGATCGATAGAACCATGTAGTTTGTACAAGCCCACAACATCCGGACGGTCCGGGTATGTTTCAATATCAAATACATCGTTGCCAAATCTACGCGTTATTCCTTCACTGAAGTGAATTTGTCGTTGGTTCAAATAAGTTTCAACACAAGTATCATAATTTGTTGTAAATATTTTCAAACCACCTGGATAACGGATTTTTTTGTCTCCCGACGAATAATTATCCACCCTACGTCTATCGTGCGCTCTAGAAATGGCTCCAAAGAATTTATCATAAACCACAATCAGCTTATTTTTGTCACGTACTGCTTGAATACACCGCTCCCTAATCATCTTTTTGAGTCTAGCAAGAAGTTCTTGCGCGACTTTTTTAATACTTTCATCTTCAAGATAGCGTTGCATTTCCTTTTTTTCTTTTCCCATTAAGAATTTTGTAGTGTGCGGGGATATTATTTGATATAAATTTCCTGCCTCTCGTGTTATATCATCTAAAACAGTCATCAAAACCTCTAAATCAAAAAAATCATCTGGGAAACTATTTTTGATGTCATTAAACATATCGTTGCTTTTTATCTCATCATCTTTTGTGAAGATGTCGATAAACTCTGACATCGTCGGTATCCCAAATATTCTCGAAGCCCCGGCGCCAAGGAACAAAAGCATCTTCCCACCAGAAAATTATAACTACCGCCCGTTCTTTAAGGTTTTGAGTGTGTTCTTTACATCTCATGTTTTAAACCATGAAATACAATTGATTTATTTGATGTCAAGTCATGATACGTATTTAGCTAAAGAAGAGAAAGGAAAACTGGCACAATGTTTTAAGAAGGAAGAAACAAGATAAATCTGTTGGGGAACTTTATGAATTTACTAAAAATATGTTACTTAATAGCTGGTTTCGGTTATTTGGCATTTGCTGCCTATCTTATTGCCAAAACTTACGGGTTACCGCTCTCAAGTGATATCTCAATTGGGTTAAATGGAGTAATCGTAGGTATGGTTGGGGTAGCTGTTTCTTTTTTCGCATTATTTTACTCATTTGCTATATCTGAAAAAACTGAAGAAAATGCTGTTAATCGCCACAAAGAGTTAAGTGCCAAGATTGAAAAAATAACGCCCGCAATATTGAGCGTTGCGAAGCATCGAAAAACAAAACGCGCACGACCAACGCCAAAGATGGGCAAAACGAAAAAGAGTGGGAAAATTGCCTCAAAATAATTTAACAATATTTTAGAATTTTTCTGAAAAAAAGGAAATGAACTCCCGGCCAATGCATTTTCGAGCGGAACCTAATCCGTTCCGTTTATGCTATTCTCAACGTCTTCAGACGTTTGAGCAGTTCTTCCACAACAGCTCTGATTGCCGCGGCCGCCTTCCTGCTTATCTCCCCGCCAATCTGGATATGCGCGGTCTGAATCCCCACAAGCACCACTTTCGCCCCTGTCTTCATCTTGAGGTAGCCAGAAAGAACAGAAATCGGCAGGGCGTGGGTTGAAATCTTTTCGCCGATAACATCCTCCGGCCCCGCCACTACAACCTCGCCGGACCGCCCGCCGAAGTCTGCCCCGTCCACAAAAACAACATGAGATGGGGCAAAACTTTCAATCTCCGAGATGAATCTCTCAGGAGCCATCCCCGCCTCCAGAATAAGCAGCCGGGGAGAGCTGATTTTCTCCTTGAGCTTCCGCACGACCAGCAGGCCTGCAGCGTCGTCCCCTCTCATGTCATTGCCTACGCCAACCACAACAACCCGCTCGGCGCCTTCGAGGGCAGACAGATCAATCATGGTTGCCACCCCTGAGCGAGCGATTCAAAATTTTCTCCAGATCGCGGGCGAAGCTTGTCTTGGACAGTTTCTCAGGTTTTCCTACGGCGTCCTCGAGCCTGCGGTCAAAACCGATGCTTCCCAAAAAAGGTATACCAAGTTTTTCAGCCTGTTTTTTTATGAAAGCCACATCGCTCATCCTCAAGTTCTCTACGACGCCGAGAACCGGGACTTCCAACTCCTTCAGGAAATCCAGCAGCTTGCGGACCGTCTCCCACGCCATCTTCGACTGGGTGGTGACGACGAGGAACTCCGCCCTCTTCATCACCCTGAGCAGGTCAAGGACCTCGTCCCCCGTCCCCGGAGGCATGTCGACAATGAGGAAATCCAGCGGGCCCCAGCGGGTGATGGCCAGCATTTCTAGCATGGCATTTGAAACTTCCGCTCCCCTGAGTGGCGAAGGCCTGTCGCCAGAGTAGTAAACCAGCGACATCAGCCTGACGTCGTGCACCAGCGGCGGCACCACGCCTTTTTCCTCTTTTGGTGAAGCCTTCCCCGCGCCTAAAACGACGTGCGCGGAAGGGCCGTGAAAATCCAAGTCAAGAAGCCCCACCCTGTAACCAAGCTTGGACAGTGCCAGTGCGGAAGCTGCCGAAACAACGCTTTTCCCAACGCCGCCCTTCCCGCTGACTACCGCGATCAGCCTCCCGGCCTCCGCGAGCCTTTTCCCGGCCGCCTCAAGCCTCGGGTCACCTCTCCATCTCGACATGCTCCAAAAGCACCCCCCGTCCCCCCTTCAGCTGGAAATCAGGGCTGCCACATTTCGGGCACCTGAGGTAGACATGCGCCACCTCCGGGATGAAGTGCACAGACTCGGCCTCGCCCGGCCTGAGGCCCCCGCGCCTGAAGCCCCACTCCGCACGGCAGACGTTGCACTCGAAGACCGACTTTTCCTGCTCCAGCGCCACCTTCAGGTTCTCGGCCTTCGTGCCCCTGGCCAGCTGCCCGATAGCGAACTCGAAGACCTTCCTGTCAAGCTGCTGCAGCTCCCCCACCTTCACCCTTATGCCCAGCACCCGCCCGGCCTTCCTCTCGTCCGCGGCCTTCAGGGCGGCCGAAACCACCCCCTCAGCCAGAGCCCATTCGTGCAAGTTCTCAAAATGCCAGAGGGGATTCAGCTAAAAGAGATATCGGCGAAAGCGGTTTTATTTGCCGCGCGCAAGTTCAAACGTCGTGGTGTGGAAAATGCTGCCGGTTAAAGTCGATAGGCCGCCGCGGAGCACGCCAGTAATCACGTACACGCTGGCCATAATCAGCCTCACAGTGTTCGCCATAATGCTGGTCACCGGGACCTTCGAGTCGGCTTTCCAGAATTTCGGGATGAAGCCGTCGGAGGTGCTGTCGGGCGGCGGCATCCCTACCCTGTTCACCTCGATGTTCCTGCACGGGGGGTTCCTCCAGCTGATGTTCAACACCTGGTTCCTGCTGATCTTCGGCGGCAGCGTGGAGGACGTGTTGGGCTGGAAAAGGTTCCTGCTATTCTTCATTGGGGCGGGCGTGGCGGCAGGCCTTATCCATATCATGTTCAACCCTGCCTCCGACATCCCGGCGGTGGGGGCCTCGGGCGCCATCTCCAGCGTCATGGGGGCGTTCATAATCCTTTACCCATTCGTGCGAATTCATGCCGTCGGCGAGTGGAGCATCATCAAGATACCGGCGGTCGTCTACCTGTTCTTCTGGTTCATCCTCCAGTTTCTTGGCGTGGCCGTCGGCTGGATAGTGGCGGAGGCAGAAGGAATAGCATACGCGACACACGTGCTGAGCCTCATGGTCGGCATGGGGGTTGCCATCTTTGTCAGCATCCGCATGAGGCGCTCGACCGACTGCAGGTGGTTCGCGGGGGACGGGACATGCAGGGCGGACGGCCGGTGGTGCACGGGCAAGTCATGCGAGAACTACAGCCCGAAGCCGCCGAAGAAGGCCGGGGAGTTCGAGTGACCTTCAGCCTTTCAGCCTGCTGGCGGCGACGAATGCCTGGCCGACTGATATCCCGCCATCGCCTGGCGGAACCAGCCTGTGGCTCTTGAAATCAAGACCCTCCCTGGTCACGGCGTCCCTCACGAACGATGCAATGGCGTCGTTGTAAAACACCCCACCTGAGACGCCGATTGTTTTTATCCCGCGCGCCCTCGCAGCCTCGACCGCAATCCCCGCCAATGCTCTTGCCACAGCGTGCTGGGCCCCGGCCGCTATGTCTTTCCTCAAAATTCCCTTCCGCATTGCGTCAACAACACCCGCCAGAAGTTGTGAGCTGTCCGCGAACTGAAGCCCGGATTCATTTTTGATTTTCATCTCCAGCCCAGCCTTTTCGGGATCACCGGAAACCGCGGCCGCCTCGAGCTTCATCGCCGGCTCGCCCTCATAGGTCCTCTCATGGCAAATCCCAAGAAGGCAGGATACCGCGTCTAGGACACGGCCGCAGCTTGAAGTCTGGAAGACGTTCAATCCCCTCTCCAGCTGGCGCATGACCAGCTCGACCTCCCTTAACCTCTTCGGGAAGCCTTGGATGCAAAACTCTTCGAGCGTACACTTCACTTCTTCACGCGGCATGGACTGCGAAAGAATTCCGGCCACCATCCTCGCGGGATACCGGGTGGCGAGGTCCCCGCCTGGCATCGGCTGCTTCTCGAGCCCGCCGACGCGCTCGAAATCTTCGGGCGTGGCCACCATCACCTCCCCTCCCCAGATTGTCCCGTCCTGCCCGAAGCCGACGCCGTCCGCTGCAATCCCGACCATCTCATCAACCCCCCCTTCCGCCATGAGTGAAGCAAGGTGAGCATGGTGGTGCTGGACCTTCACGAGCTCGGCGCCGGATTTCCCCGCCATGGCCTCGGCCTCCGCGGTCGTGTTGTAAAGCGGGTGGAGGTCGCAGGCTACGGCGTCCACGCCGTCGATGTTCAGGAGGCCCATCAATCGCCCGGCCGCCTCCCTGAGATATTCGAGTGTTTCGACCTTCGTGACGTCGCCTATGTGCTGGCTCGGGAAGCAGAGGTTCCCCTTCAGCGCCGAAACGGTGACGCAGAGCTCGGCGCCCAGCGCAAGCACCCTGGCCTTGCCGCTTAACTTCAATCTTATGGGCGCCGGGACATGCCCGCGAGACCGCCTTATGAAGACCGGGGCCTCGGCCGTGAACCTCACAACCGAGTCGTCACACCTGTTGACTATCTTCCTGTCGTGCAGAAGCAGGTAATCCACCCGCCCTCCCAGAAAATCGAAAGCCTCCCTGTTGTCGACCACCATCGGCATCCCCGGCATGTTCGCGCTCGTCATGACGTAGGCCGGCTCCCTCCCGTGGCGGAGGATGAGGTGCTGTATCCCGGAGTAAGGCAGCATCACCCCGACTGAGTCAAGCCCGGGTGCCACGAGCTCCGACAGGGGGAAATCGTCCGAGCGCTTCAGCACGACGATTGGGCGCTGGGGGGATGCCATGACCTCCTCCTCTTCAGGGCCCAGCCTGGCGAACTTCCTCACGGCGCCCAAATCCCTCGACATCAGGGCGAACGGCTGCTGCGGCCTCCTGAAAAGGCTGCGGAGGCGGGCCAGGACATCGTCCGACGCCACCTTGGCCGCCACGTGGGTCCCGCCGATGCCCTTTATCGCCAGGATTGAACCCTCGTCCAGGAGCCTCGCCGCCTCCAGCGCCGCGTCCTGAGACTCCACAATCTCCCCGCCCGGGCGGTATAGCCGCAGCTTGGGGCCGCATTTTTGGCAGCAGGTCGGCTCGGCATGGTACCTTCTGTCGGCGGGGTTCCCGTACTCCGCGGAGCAGTCGGCGCAGAGGGGGAAATCAACCATTGACATCCGCGGCCTGTCGTAGGGCAGGCTCTC
>JBFLWG010000021.1:0-16411 GCA_040757795.1 Hadarchaeota archaeon (SeqCode)
CAGCGCCAGAAGCATAGCGTTGATGTCTTCAGCCGGTATGAACCCCATGTTGCCTATCCTGAAGGTCCTCTCGCGCAGCGACCCGTAACCCTTCGCTATCTCAAAACCCTTCCCCCGCATGCCCTCGTACACATCGTCGCCCTTCATGCCTTTCGGGGCGCTCACGCAGCTTACCGTCGGGCTCTCGGCACCCTTCTCCGGGAAGAGGGCCAGCCCTAGCTTTTCCACACCTTTCTTGACGCTCCCGCTCCTCTCGCGGTAGAGCTCCAGCCGCTTCCTCTTGCCTCCTTCCTTCTCGATTATCTCAAGCTCCTTCCTCAGGCCGGCAATCTGCGGGACGGAAGGGGTCATGTGGGTGCTCCACTCCTTCTGCTGGTACTTCTCGTAGAGCTTGAAGTCGAAGTACCACCCCTTGTTCTTGGCTTTGGCCGACCTCTCCAGCGCAGCGTCGCTGACGTTGGCCACGGCCAGCCCCGGAGGAATCCCAAAGCATTTCTGGGAGCTTGAAAAGCACACGTCTATCCCCCAGTCGTCCACCTTGATTTCTGCGCCGCCCATTGCGCTGACTGCGTCCACGAACAACATCTTCCCGTGCTCCTTCACAACTTTCGCTAGCTCCCGGAGCGGGTTGATGAGCCCGACGCTGGTCTCGTTGTAGGTGATCGAGACTGCCTCGGCGTCCGCGTTCGAACTAAGAACCTCTTCGAGGCGGCCAGGGGCGGTCGGCTTGCCGAGCTCCGTCTCGAGCCTCACGACCTCCTTGCCGTTCGACTCGGCGACCTCGGCGTACCTCTTCCCGAACTCCCCATTTATGCAGCAGACCATCTTTTTCTCCACGCAGTTCCTTACAGTGCCCTCCATGACTCCTGAGCCTGAGCTTGGGAAAAGGAAGACTTGGCTTTTTGTCTCCAGGAACCTCTGGAGCTCCTCGACAGTTTCTCTGTGTATCTTTTGGTACTCCTTGCTGCGGTGGCTGAACATCTGGATTCCCATCTCCCGAAGGACCTCAGGCCTACAGGCGACAGGACCGACCGTGAACAACTTCATACAGCTCATTAACAATTACTGCCCGACTTTTAAAACAAACGCTGTCTTTAAGTAAGAATTAAAAAAATAAAGAAAGGAGTGGGGTCCGGCCCCACCCTTTTTCACCAATTCAGGTACAGGTCGTCTACACCTGAGATTAGATCCGTGTTTTCGAAGTCCAGGTAGCTCTCTAGGTCCGAGATGGCCTGGTCGGTTTCGTCCAGCTCTGTCACAGCCGCTTGCATCGCTGGTCTAATGATCAGGTACGCTCCCGCAGCTATCAGCACCACGGCAATCACTAACACTATTCCCATTTTCTTTGCGCTCATCTTGTTCACCCTGAAACCACGCCTGTCTCTATCGTTGCGACTGCGCCTGCCCAAGCCCTGTTCTCGTACTTGTTCTCGCCGAACGTGCGGTAGGTTCCGGTTCCAGTCAGAGTCACTGTTCCTCTTCCGTGGGCGTACAGCTTGATGTTGTTGCCAGTCAAGCTGACCCAGATGTCGTGCCCTCTGATCCTAGCTGAGCCGTACCCTGTATATTGCACATCGCCGTTGTCCAAGGTTGTTTTTGTGCCAGTGCCTGACGCAGTAACGTTCGCGTTGGATGAGACAATCAGAACACTGTTCTCCATTGCTGTGATCTTCACAAGCCCTGTACCTTGGAGATATGCAGAGCCGCTGCCCTGCGCCACCAAGGTGCCGGAGCCCGTGATAGTCACACTGCCGTACCTTGTTCTCATGTCAACGATGATGTTCCGGAGGTCCCTGAAGGCTTCCTTGAGGTAGCTCACAGCGGTTCTCACGTGAAGTGTTGCCGCCCTGAAGATCTCCCCGAAGGTCACGTTGTCTGTGATCTGCTCGACGTTTATCTTGGCGTTCTCGATTCTCTGCTGAACTGTATCCAGCTTTGAGTTGAAGCTGGCAAGCCAGGTGTCAAGCTGGGTTGTGTCAACACCGTTGTCCTTCAGCTGCTGAATCTTCGCCTCCAGCCGCGAAGCGAACGCCTGCCCTCTCCAGAGAGCGACTTCCGCAGCAGCGACCATCAGCCTCGCCGTCATGTACTTTACTCTGACCCTTATGGACTTCCAGTACTCCCACATCTCTTGGGAAAGCGTCTTTAGCTGTTGTCTGTTGTCAGTTGAAGAGATCGAGTCTTTGTATCCTTGGAGGACAGAGATGTAGTTGTCCAGCTCTGCCGAGAGAGCCGCCTTTTCGTTATCGGTCAATCCACGCGTCGCCGCTACGCTTGACTTCAGCTGATCCACGTACTTCAACATCATATCGCTTGCCTTGCCTGCCGCGGCTTTCGCTTTTGACACAAGGTCGGCCAGAGAGCTCGCATCTCTATTAGTTATCCACGCAGCTCTCGCCCGCTGGAAGTCTGCCACAGCGCTCAGCCACTCGGAGCGCGCGGTGTTGAAGTCTGCCTTCCTGTTGAGCCACGCGGCCCTCCTGCCGCTCCACGTATCTGCTGTAGTAGCAGGGACCGCCACGGTCAGCATCAGCGCGACCATCGCCAGCGCCAGTATTTTTGTGTTCATTTTTTTCCACCTTTTTTTGTGTTCGGGTTAAGCTCCCACCGCGGCCCCTATCGCTCGCGGGTTCATCGGTTTTTCTGACTAACCTTCTGTCGGATGACTATTTAAGCAAACTTTCCAAAATCGGCAAAAATAAAGCCATTAAATGGCTCAGATTGCTTTACAAAGCTTTATTAGAGCTTCTAAAACTTTACACCGCCGGATAAGCTTAAATGTAAAAAATCCAGTTTAATTGTATGTTCAAAAGGCTGGCCGTCTTCGCACTGCTTGGTTCACTAGTCGTCGGCGCAACTCTTGGGGTTGTTGCGGCCCAAGAAAACACCGCAACTGTTTACGGGACGATATACGACATATGGACCTTCGAGCCTTTGGAGAACGTGGACATCGCGGTGTACTCTGGCTCCGCCGTCGTAAGACAAATCGTCTCGACCACCGGTACATATTCTCTGAGCCTACAGCCGGGAAGCTACAGAATAGTGGCCAAGTATTACCAGCAGGCCATCCCCGTCTACGAGACTGAGGAAAACATAACCCTGCAGCCGAATGACAACGTCCTATTGGATTTGATAATGTTCCCTGCCGAGGAAGAAGCGGAGAACTTCGCCGACATCGTGCCGGAGTACGACGAGACGGCTGCCGCGCTTCCGTGGCTTGGTCTGGCGATAATATTGGTAGCCGTCGTCGCCATCGCTATAGTATTTTACAATGTGAAGATGATGAAGCTGGTCAAGAAAGAAACTTCGTCCACGCAAAGGGCAAAGGTAGTGGCGGTCCCGGATGATCTTGAGGAAGTTATGGACATTATCAGGCAGGAGGGCGGGAGGATAAACCAGGTGGAACTTCGTAAAAAAATGCCCTACTCAGAGGCCAAGGTGAGCCTAATGATTTCCGACTTGGAAGACAGGGGGCTGGTCAGGAAGGTGAAGAAAGGCAGGGCCAACGTCATCATCCTGGCCGAGAGCTGAATCTGGTTTTGCCCAAGTAAGAGTTCACTATTTTGATCGCGCAAAACTTTCCGCACATGGCGCAGGTTTTTTGGTCCACCTCCGGCGGCCTCTTCTTCCTGAGCTCTGCCGCCCGCCTAGGGTCTATCGCCAGCTCGAACTGCTTTACCCAGTCCAGGTCCTTCCGCGCCTGGGCCATCTCGTTGTCTCGCCCGGAACCTAACCCTCTGGCAACATCTGCCGCATGAGCTGCTATTTTGGAAGCCACTACCCCATCCTTCACGTCATCTATTGTCGGCAGGCACACGTGCTCCGAAGGCGTGACGAAACAGAGGAAGTCCGCGCCCGCCCAAGCCGCTAGGGCCCCGCCGATGGCAGAAACTATGTGGTCGTAGCCTGGCGCGATGTCAGTGACGATCGGCCCCAAGACATAAAATGGAGCACCCTTGCAGACGGCCTTTTCCAGCCTGACGTTCGCCTCGATGTGGCTTAGGGGCATATGGCCGGGGCCCTCCACCATCACCTGAACATCTTTCTCCCACGACCTCTCCACAAGCTCCCCGATTGTGAGCAGCTCCTGCAATTGCGCCGCGTCAGAAGCGTCCGCCAGGCAGCCGGGCCTCATCCCGTCCCCGAGGCTAAGCGTCAAATCTTGGTCGCGAGCGATCTCCAAAAGGTAATCAAACTCTGAGTAGAGGGGGTTCTCCTTCTTGTTGTGGGTTATCCATGCCGCGAGGAAGGCCCCGCCCCTGCTGACGACATCGAGCATCCTTCCCGTTCGCATCAGCGCTTCTACCGAGGCCTTGGTCACCCCGCAGTGGACAGTGACGAAATCCACCCCGTCCTCGGCGTGCTTCCTGACGGCGTTGAAGATGTCGTCGGAGCTCATGTCAACGACCTCGCCGCCTCTGCTGGCGTTCTCAACCGCGGCCTGGTATATAGGGACGGTCCCGAGCGGAACTTTCGCCGCCTCGATTATTCTTTTCCTGATCTCGTTCAAGTCCCCGCCGATGCTCAGGTCCATGACAGCATCGGCCCCATACTCGACCGCGGCTTTGGCCTTTTCGACCTCCTCATCCACGTTCACATAGTCTGGTGATGTCCCGACGTTGGCGTTGACCTTCGTGGCAAGCCCGGCGCCTATGCCGCGCGGCTTCATCTCCCGCCCAGCGGCGTTTCTCGGGATTATTATGTTGCCCGATGCGATTCCCCGCATTATGAACTCCGGGGTTCTTCCCTCATCCCTCGCCACCAGCCCCATCTCGGGGGTCACTTTCCCCCGCCTGGCATCCGCCATCAGCATTTAATCAAAGAAGACTTCCCCCGGGACTGAAAAGGCTTTGTTCAGCGGTTGGCCAAAGATTAAAACGGGCGGCGGCCAAAAGTTGGGTGGTGAAGGATGGTCAGGCGCGCATTGATAATAGGGCGGTTCCAACCGCCGCACCTCGGGCACATTGAAGTCATCAAGCACATTTTGAAGGAGGCTGACGAGCTGGTCATAGGCATCGGCAGCGCCCAGGAGAGCCACACCCTGGAGAACCCTTTCACGGCCGGCGAAAGGATACTGATGATAACGCGCGCGCTCGCTGAAAATGGGACCGACCTCGCCAAGATTCACCTAATCCCCATAGAGGATGTTCACAACAACGCCATCTGGGTCTCCCATGTCATTTCCCTCTCCCCGCCTTTCCACGTGGTCTACTCTGGCAACCCCCTCGTGAGGCGTCTCTTCAAGGAGGCGGGCTTTGAAACCCGCACGCAGCCGATGTACAGAAGAAAGGATTACTGGGGGACGGAGATCAGGAACAGGATGATAAAGGGCAAGAGCTGGGAGAAGCTGGTGCCGAAGGCCGTGATCGGGGTGATGAAGGAAATCAAGGCGGTCGAGCGGCTGAAGGACCTGTCGAAGACGGACTATCTGCTTAGGTAGCTGTTTGGCAACGCTGGCTTCGGAAGTTATGCCACCTTTTGTACAACACGGCACATATTGCTAATGATGTTTAACATTTGCTCCCAGCGCCAAAATCTTTACTAACTTTGAGTTACATAATTTATTGCAGGGTGGATGAAAAACCGGCATTTAAAGGCAGAATGCCTTGTGCTGGCCGTTTCAGTAGCGTTTCTTTTCGTATATTTTGTCTCAAACAATCTCAAACCAAATGAAACTGTGATAGGGGACACGACGATTGAAAGCGGTAGCACTAGCACCCAAAAGACCGGACCAGCAACCCCCCGACAAACCACAGCGCCTAGCGGGTATCCAAGCACGACGGTGCCAACGACGAGCAGTGGGGCTGTTTCCATCCATGACCTTTCCAGGCTAGCTCTGTTCACCCTTATTTTCACTTTATTCGGGGCTGCGGGAGGGTTTGCGGTGGGATGCTTCCTCGGGAGCAGGTGCACGGACGTGGTTTCAACTCACGAAAAGCAGCTAAAAATTGACATTGAAGACACAATAATTGGTTACATAACAAGGCAGGGGGAATTCACTATTCCAGGGATAGCAGTAGTAGCAAAGGCTTCAGAACGCCAAGTCAATAATGTGGTTAAAAATTTGATAAAACAGAGAGTCGTAAGATTAACTGAAAAAGTTTGGCCTGAAGCAGGCGGCTCGGCACAGGTTTATGAGTACATGGGCGGATGAATTAATTTGAATTTTATTGAACCAAATTTACTTTTCCAACCTCACTCAGGTCCGCCAAACTATTGATTTTCATCATACCTTCGGAGATCGTGTAGAGTGCGTCCCCGATGTAGAGCGACCTCATGATTGAACGGCTCGAGTCGTATCGCCACCGGCTGCATGTGTAAATTTCGTTTTCTGGCATTGCATTGTTCTCCTTGTGAGTTATAGTTCCTTTTAGTTCGATGCCATTCTCCGCTGAAATTCGGAACACGTAAGCGTCCTGGGACCAGTAGTCTCCGATTGGAATAACAAGAAGATTATTTCTCCTGCTGAAAAGGAGCGCCTTGTGGTTCTGTAGCGCGTAAGAGTCGGTTCTACGTCCGCCCGCTTCAAACTTGGACACCTCCTGTGGATTTTGTGCATCGCTAACGTCAAAGAGGGATATCTTAACTCCGATGTCTCTACCAATGCCAATTACATGGTTTTCGTCGTATGGGTAGAGGTAATCCGAATAGCCTGGTATCTTCAGCTCACCAAGAACCCTAGGATTCCTGGAGTCGCTCAAATCTACGACAAAAAATGGATCCACCTGTCTGAAGGTTACCATATATGCTTTGGTGCCAATGAACCTTGCAGAGTAAATTCTCTCGCCCGGAGCGATGTTTTCCAGCTTTCCTACTAAATTGAGACTTCCATCAAGGATGTAGACATTGTTTTTTGAGGTCCTGTTCCAGGTGTCGCCAGTAGTGGTGGCTATCCTGAAATATCTCTGGTATTCGTCCATGGAGAACCTGTTAAGCACATGGCCGGGGACTTCGCCGTAACACCCATATCGAACTTCGCCCTCTGATACTGTAATTTTGTAAATGCCCGTCTTGGCCGTGCTCCAATTGTAGCGGACCATGTAAATGTTGCTTGATGAAACGAACATCGCCTGAGTTGAATCCATCAGGAAAGTCTTGCGGGACTCTTCCTCCGTCTGCACGTTTATCGACAGAATTGTAACGAATTGGAGCGGCCAGCTGTTGACATTGTCGAAGTAACATATTTCAGGTGCCTGAATAGTTTCCACCTCTTCATCTGTGAAAAGCTCCGGCAAATCTACTCTGTTATCTCGGAAAATGACCTGCGTGTTAATCACGATGTAAATGTGGTCCCCTATTTTCCTTGAGTCAAAATAACTGCCCTCTAGCCAAATGTAGCGATTCAGCGATGGATTCTTTCTGTCGGTTATGTCATAAATCTCAACGAAAGTTTTTGTCGAATACGTGGTGATAATTGCCTCAGCTGGGTAAACTGGTGGGGAACTTGAATCAAATTCATCCAAGTAACCAAACGCTCTCGTCCCGAAGACAGCCAGCTTATCTCCAACTATGAACATTTCAATAGGGCGACCCATTGTCCGAATTTCTGATAGAATCTCATTCTCTGCCGGATTGGCGTCTAAAATCAATATCTTTTTTCCCCGGATAATGTAAATGAAATTTCCGTCTGTTTTCACGATATCTGCTTCGTCTACCCCCAAGATTTGGGAATTGGTAATTGAGTAATCCGACAAAAGTTGGTTTACCTGAAACGACCCAGAATCATCTATCCTAAATGAAAAACCATCCCGGGAACTGACAGCTAAAGAAAAAGGCACCGCCCCGCTAAAAAATTGCCCGCCATGCCACTCCCCTGAAGACCATATGTAATTACCGCTGTAATAATTATCAAAGCTTGTTTTCACGAAATTCAACAGCTCTTCGTAAGATGTAAACTGCCTTAGCTGATCATGAATCTGATTAAAAATTTGTTGATCCTCATATCTCATTGCAACCTTTTGTTGCGCTGCTACAAATATTGGGGTGGCTAACGCTGCGACAACCGAAACCAGAAGGACTGCTGAAATCCATTTCATTTTGTTTCACCGACTAATCTTGTATAAAACCATGAGTATAAATTAAGTTTCACATAAGAAACTTAATTTAATAAGTTTCAAAAACGATACTTTTAGTGGTGAGATAAATGAGCCGTTGGATTTTGGGCGCGGTATTTGCGATTGGTCTCGCTATTGGAACAATGTCTGGGTCATACATTGTGATGAGAAGTTTGTACGGCACCACCACACGTGAGGTGTACGTTCAAATAGAAAACCAGCTGGAAAGGGTTGTTCCTATGACTGTAGATAACGCTGAACAATCCAATAGCTACATTTTGACTTATGCGAACGGCCAGTATAGCGGACTTCTTGACTGGGATAATGTTAATTGGTACTCAAATGTTTACCTTCAAAGATCGAACAGTGCAAAATATCAAAATAGCCAAGTTCTTAACACGCAGACTACCCAAATGAGTTCATTGTATGCTGACAATTACTTAAAGCTCGAAAAGGAGAACTATGTTCTAACAGTGGGCACGTTCTACGATTGGGCTCAAGCCGATCTTCCAATGCTACCTGCGACTGAAAATTCTATTGACATAACAGAGTGGGCATATGATAACGTGGCATTTCAACCAGGGCCAGCGTCAAGTACAATAGAAAATATTGCGGCGAATTCATTTTTGGTACAAGAAACAAGACCTCCTGACGTCCTTCCTATCGCATCTGGCATAGGAATCACCACCGGAATAATCGCCTTTGCAGCTGTTTGGATTGGCTACCGTCAATCCTGGGGTGAAGCTACCTCCACTCTCCTCGAACAGGGTCTACACGACATGACCGTTAGGGATATCGAAATAGTCGGTTACATAATGCAGAAAAGGGAATTTACAATACCAGAACTCATGAAGTTGACCAACGCGTCCAAGCTCACAATCTGGCGCACCGTCCAGAAGCTTGTGGAGCAGGGGCTGGTCAAACTAACCGACGAAACAAAACCGGCCGCAAACGGGCTTGGCGGCAGAGGGAAGCCGAGCCAGATCTACAAATACATCGGAGAAAAAGGTAAGCCAAAACCTCAGGAAACACTTGCCGCAAGTTCAGAACCTAAATAAGTACTTTGACAAACTCACTTTACGCCTTGTGACGTTCACGCCTTCGCCTGAAAGCAGCTCGATCTTTCGCCTGACGCCCAACTTGTAACCTCCAACCCCGCCGTCAGACCTCACGACGCGGTGGCAGGGGATTTTCACCGGGTGAGGATTGCTCGCCAAAGCATTCGCTGCTGCCCTCCACGCCCTCGGCCTGCCCGCCGCCCGCGCCAGCTCCTTGTATGTCGTCACCTTCCCCCGCGGAACTTTCGCCACGGCCTCAAACACTCTCTCCCGGAACTCCAGCATCGCATCCATCTTATACTTCTATTCTTAATCCTGTTGGATGATCGAGGTCGACGGGTCGGCTGGGGAAGGTGGCGGGGCCATCCTGAGGACGGCCATAGCCCTGAGCGCGGTCAGCGGGAGCCCTCTTCGCATGTTCAATATCCGCGCCAAGAGGGACAGGCCCGGGCTCCAGCCGCAGCATCTGAAAGCGGTCGAAGCGCTCGCAAGGCTCACAAACGCCGAAGTGGATGGGCTGCAGCTGCACTCCACGGAAATCACGTTCAAGCCCGGTTCTCTGGAAGGCGGCAGACACCACATAGACATCGGGACCGCCGGGAGCACCACCCTCATTTTGCAGGCGCTGATGCCGGCCGCGGCCTTCACTCAAAATCCAGTCGAGGTTGAAATAAATGGCGGGACAGACAACCCCTTCGCGCCGCCTGTTGACTTTCTGAAAAACGTCACCCTGCCAACTCTCCGAAAGATGGGCTACCGCGGCGAGGTTGTGTGCCTGCAGAGGGGCCACTACCCGAAAGGCGGAGGGGTCTTGCGCGCAAAGATAGAACCTGTTGAAAAGCTGATGCCGCTTCATCTGACGGGCCCCGGCAAAGTCGCCAAAGTTTCAGGCCTAACCCACGCGGTTAGGCTGCCAGAAAAAATCGCCGTCAGGATGGCGCATGCCGCGAGCTCAACTTTGATTCAATTTGGCCACTCCAATGTCAAGATCAAGACTGAAACCTATGAGCCATCGCAAGACCCACACCTCGGACCCGGCACAGGGATAACACTCTGGGCGGAGACTGAAAACGGGGCAGTACTCGGAGCAAGCTCATTGGGAAAACTCGGGAAACCTGCAGAGCAGGTGGGTAAAGAAGCGGCCGAAAACCTGGCCAAAGAGATCAAGACCGGGGCGGCCGTCGACAGGCACCTCACGGACCAGCTCATCCCCTACCTCGCGCTGGCCGAAGGCGTTTCAGAAATAACGAGCTCGGAGCTGACCATGCACACCCTCACAAATATTTCACTTGTCGAACAGATACTTGGAGTAAAATTTGAAGTAAATGGGGAGCAAGGGAAGCCCGGCAGCATCAGAGTGCAAGGCATGGGTTTCTTGAAGCTCAAAACATTAATCTGACCAGCATCAACACAGAAAACAGCGCCAGCATCAGTATAGAAAACTGAGAATGCCTCCTCTTGCCTCTGAAAGCTAGTTTCATGTCATTCCACATGTAAGAAATATCCCTACGCATCCGCCCGAAGCCTTTGTACGCCACTGCAGCGTAAAACAACCCAACAATCATCAGAAAACCTGCTCCCAAAAGAGGGTTGCTGTAAAATATGGTGCTGGCCGTGGGGGAAATGTAAGACTCTACTGGGGCAGCCAAAAAAACCAAAAAAGTCCCCACCAAGACAAGAACCGCAAAATCAGTTAGGTTGAGCTTTATTACCTCGCGGTGCTTCTTGACCTCGCGCCTTTCCCAGGTGGCGGGCCTGAAGGAAACGCTCCAGTGGAAGAGCTCTCCCTTTTTCCTTGCCATACTCAGGATGCGGCCGGCACCTTTCCACAGGTTCCAGGCCAGCCGCAGGGACGCCGCTATCACCAAGTATGCTCCCGTCAGCTCTAGCAGACCGTGGACAAAAATCGAGCCTGAAAAAGCAAGCATGGCGTTCCCGCCCAGACTGTGGTACCAGTATGCGAGGGAGATGCCGAGGTTGTAGTTGGCAATCAGCCCCGAGTTGAACCCGAGATTTGCCGGCGCAGCGACCGCGTACACCCCCACCACCCCGAGGTTGTTCCTCCAGTAGAAGACTGTCCTCGTCCACTTGTCCAACGCTGTGACATTCTCGACCGCGTTCTCGTAAGAGCTGACGTCGGGTCTCTGGAGAAAATCTGAAGGCGTAAAAGCAAGCATGTTGTAAGCCAAGCTGAAGATAAACACCACAAAAAAAACTGTAAGGACAAAGCTGAGCGCCGAAGAGTTGCGCTCGAAGGCGCCTGCCAAGACTTTTCTTGATTTCACAGGCGAACCTACCTGTAAGCTTCCTCAGGCCTGAACTTTTTCTTGAGCTCCCCCGCCAGCTTACCTCGCCTAACCCTTCTGTGGAAGCAGGATCGGTAGCCCGCGTGGCAGGCGGCCCCGACCTGCTCCACGTCGAAGAGGATGGCGTCGCCGTCGCAGTCCACCCTGGCTGAGTTGACTTTCTGGATGTGGCCCGACCTCTCGCCCTTCTTCCAGAGCCTCTTCCTGGAGCGGCTCCAGTAGTGCATGACTCCTGTTGTGAGCGTCTTTAGGACGGCCTCCCTGTCCTGGAAGGCCACCATCAGCACGTCCTTCTTCTTGTAGTCCCGGGCCACGGCTGTGATGAGACCATTCTTGAACTCAAGCGACTTCAGGATGGATCTGGCCTGGGCAACCGTCATTTTCAACCGATCACCTTCTCCTCCTCTTGAGCTCCTCCATGACCTCGTCAAACTTCACGTCCTTCTCTGAAAGCAGCACCATTGAGTGGAAGATCAGGTCGGCCGCCTCGTGCACGACCTCCTTCTTTCCCTGCTTCTCGGCGGCTTCCACAAGCTCCTGGGCCTCCTCCATCACCTTGTCCTTGGCCTTCCTGCTGGCGAGCAGCTTCGAGGTGTAGGACTCCTTCCTCGGCCTCTTCTTCCTGTCCTCGATCACGGCGAACAGCTCGTCAAGTATCTCAGTCCCCATGACATCACCCCTTGAGCCTTTCCTCCACGCTCTTGGCGTGGCCCGGCAGCCCCTCGACCTCCGCGAGTCTCTTCACGACATCCGCCACCTGCCTCAGGCCTTCTTTGGAAAGCTCCTGGACGGTCGGCAGCTTGACGAAGTCGAGCACCGAAAGCCCGGAACAGCACCTTGCCGCGCCTCCTGTTGGAAGGATGTGGTTGGGTCCCACAGCGAAGTCCCCGGCCGCGACGGGGGAATAGCTGCCCAGAAAGATACTGCCCGCGTTTTTTATTTTGCCCAGCAGCTCCTTGGGCCGCTCGACCATCAGCTCGATGTGTTCTGGGGCGTACCTGTTGGCAAATTCCGCCGCCTCGTCCATGCTCCTGACCACCACGATTCTGCCGTACTTAGTCAGAGCTTCGATGGCGAGCTGCCACCTGGGGCTCTCCTGGAACATCTTCCGAGCGGTCTCCCTTACCTTGGCAGCCAGATCCTCAGACGTCGTCACAAGGACTGACGCCTCGTTGCCTGTGCCGTGCTCGGCCTGCGACAGGAGGTCAGCCGCGATGAAGCTGGGGTTGGCTGATTCATCGGCGATTATTAGGATCTCGCTCGGCCCCGCCGCAAAGTCCACGCAGACGCTCGGGGCCACAACCTGCTTTGCCGCCACGACGAAAACGTTGCCAGGCCCAACTATCTTGTCCACTTTCGGCACAGTTTCCGTCCCGTAGGCCATGGCAGCTATCGCCTGGGCGCCCCCGACCTTGTAGATGGCGTCGACCTTCGCCACCCCGGCCGCCGCGAGAACTGCGGGATCGACCTTCCCGTCCTTTCCCGGGGGGGTGCACACGATCACCCTCCTGACCCCTGCCACCTTCGCGGGAATGACCGCCATGAGGAGGCTGGAGGGGTATCTCGCCATGCCGCCGGGTACATATACCCCGACGACATCCAGAGGGCGCACCACCTGCCCAGCTATGATCCCAGGTGAGAACTGCCTCATCCACTCCTTGGGAAGCTGCTCTTGGTGAAACATTCTTATGGCGTCGGCCGCCTTCTCTATCGCTTCCACTGTTTTCTCCCCGGCCTGCTGGAATGCCACGCGCATCTCACCCTCGCTGACCTGAAGCCCCCCAGGGGTGAGCTTCACGCCGTCGAACTTCTCGGTCAGATCCATGATCGCCTGATCCCCCTCCCTCCTGACGTCCGACACTATCTTTATCGCGGTCAGGAGGACGGAGTCCACATCTACCTCCGAGCGCTGGAACAGCATCTCCCTCTCCTTCTGGGAGCACTCGAACATCTTCACTATCTTCAGCGGCTCCATCATATCACTCCCTTCGTGCTCGGGACCCCTCGCCTTCCCGACTTCCGCACGGCCTTGGAGATCGCGATGCCAACGGCCTTGAACATCGCCTCAGCCTTGTGGTGATCGTTGACCCCGCGGAGCACCTTGACGTGGAGGTTGAAACTCCCCTTGGTGGCGAACGTCTGGAGCAGGTGGATTATCATGTCGCTGCCCAAGTCGTCGAGCCTTTTGTTCGAGAACTCGGCCTCTATCTCAGGGAATGCCCGGCCGCCCAGGTCTATGGCAGCCATCACGAGGGCATCGTCCATCGGGACTATCGCGTCGCCCATCCTTGCTATCCCTGCCTTTTTCCCGAGGGCCTTCTCTAGGGCCTCGCCCAGCCCAATCACGGCATCCTCTGCTATGTGGTGCTCGAGGTCGCCCCTGGCCTTTAACTCCAGGTCGAGGCCGCCGTGTTTGGCGAGGCTCTGCAGGAGGTGGTCCAAAAACTTTATCGTGGTGTCGACCTTCGCCTTGCCCGAGCCATCCAGGTTGAGCCTGACCTCCACCTCTGTCTCCTTTGTTTTCCTCCTGACCTTGCCGACCCTCATTACTTTGCCACCTCCATCGCCTGGGCCAGGGTGAACTTGCCCTCGTAAAGGGCCTTCCCGATTATCACCCCGGCCGCGCCTGCGTCCCTCAGCTCCCAGATGTCGTCCAGCGACCCAACCCCGCCCGCTGCAATGACAGGGATTTTCACGGCCCCCGCAACTTCCTCAGTCTCCTGAGCGGCCGCCCCCTCCATGCTGCCCTCAACATCCACACACGTGAAGATCAGGCTGCCCACTCCCAAGGCTTCGAGCGTCTGCGCGAGTTCCGCCGGCGACATCCCTGTCTTCCTTTTCCAGCCCTCCACAAGGACCGCGCCCCCCCTGGAGTCTATCGCGGCCATGACCCTGGCGCCCCCGACCATCTCCACCAGAGCACGGACGAAATCATCGCCCCTGACGGCGGCCGTCCCGAGGATCACCCTTTCCGCCCCGATGCCGAGCATCTCGAAGGCCCTCTCAAGGTTCCTTATGCCGCCGCCCACCTGGACCTGAACGGCGGACCCCGCCACAAGCTCGGCTATCTTGACCAGGTTGTCACCTTTCCCCATGGCGGCGTCAAGGTCAACCACATGCAGGCACTCTGCGCCCTCAGACACCCACCTCATGGCCTGCTCAACCGGGTCCCCATACTTGACTTCTGTCCCAATCCTTCCACCCACCATCTGGACGCACTCCCCCTGCATTATGTCGACGCTCGGGATCACGAGGAACCTCTCTTTCAAGGGAGCACCCTCTCTATCGGGATGACCAGGATGTCGCGGGCCCCGGCCTTCTTCACCTTCTGGACAACCTCGTCGACGAGCTCCGCCGCAACCACCGCCTGGACGGCCAGCATGGACTCTGCTGACTCCACCCTTGAGACGGTCGGGCCGGACATGCCAGGCATGACCTTCTTTATCTTTTCCAGGGATTTCTCGGGGACATTCATCATCACGAGCTTCTTGCCCTTCGCCCGCACCACGCTTTCCAGAGCTGTTTTTATCCTCTCTATCTTCTCCCTCTTCGACTTGAGGCTCCTGGGGTTTGCGACGAGCCTAGCGGTGGACTCGAAGAGGGACTCAATCACCCGGAGGCCGTGGACCTTGATCGTCGTCCCTGTGCTTGTGAGGTCCACTATGACGTCGGCCGTGCCTATCAGGGGGGTTATCTCGGCAGAGCCTGAGATCCTGGAAATCTCCGCCCTCACCTTCTTCTTTGAGAAGTACTTCCTCGCAAGGTTGGGGAACTCGGTGGCCACCTTAAGGCCTGGCTTGAGGTCCTTGGGGCTTTTTATCCCAGACCTCTCGCTCGCGGCCACCACCATCCTCGCCGAGCCGAACCCAAAGTCGAGGAGCTCGGCCAGCTTCGCCCCGCTCTCTAGGACGAGGTCGAGTCCTGTTATCCCCATGTCGGCGGCGCCCTTCTCCACCAGGCTCGGGATGTCCTGGGCCCGGACGAAGATGAGCTCAAGCTCCGGGTCCCTGGTCTTCGCGAAGAGCTGGCGGGCCGTCCTGTCAACCGTCCCTATCCCGGCGCCCTCAAGCACCCTTATCGCGGGCTCCTGCAGCCTGCCCTTGTTTGGTATGGCCAGCCTCACCTGCAAAATCTCACCCTCATCTTCTGCAGCTCACGGACCAGCCGCCTGTTCTGCTCTGGTGTGCCCACAGTTATCCTGATGTAGCTCTTCCCTGCCCCCCTAAATGCTGAGAGGTCGCGCACGAGGATGCCTCGCTTCGCCAAGATGTCGCAGAATTTTGATGAATCCACATCCCAACCGCTCAGGTCCACCATCAGGAAGTTGGCCTTGGAGGGCAGAGGGCGCAACCCGATCTTGCCGAGCTCCATTGAGAGGCGCTCCCGCTCGGACCTTATTGCTCTCACGACTTTTCTCACGTATGGGAGGTCCTTCAGGGATGCCAGGGCTGCGGCTTGAGCCAGTCTGTTGACGTTGAAGGGTGCCCTGACCCTTTCTATTATCTCAATCAACTCAGGGTTGCCGACGGCGTAACCCACCCGCATGCCGGCTAGCCCGAATGCCTTCGAGAAGGTGCGGAGCACCAGCAGGTTCTTTTCTTCTGCGGCGATTTTCGCAGCCGAGCCGTCTGAGAAATCCACGTATGCCTCGTCGAGCACGACGAGCTTGCAGTTCTTCAGGACCTTTCCAAGCCCGGCAGCCCCTATGCCGTTGCCGGTCGGGTTGTTCGGCCTGCCCAGGAAAGCCAGCTTTGTCACCTTGGCCGCGCTCGCCAGCTTTTCCAACTGCCATTCAAAGTCGGGCGGCTCCAGCCTTATGAAGAGCGGCCGCCCCCCGTAGAGGACGGCGGAAATCTCGTAGAGGTCGAAAGTAGGTGTGGGGATCAGGACTTTGTCCCCGCTGTCGATGAATGCCTTGCAAATGAGGTCCATCAGCTCGTCGGAGCCGTTGCCTACCGACAAGCAGTCTTGGCCGACACCTAGGAAACCTGAT
>JBFLWG010000022.1:0-16337 GCA_040757795.1 Hadarchaeota archaeon (SeqCode)
GAAGCAATGTCGACGTTTCCGAAAGTGTAATCTCCCGCGTACATGTCCAAGTACCAGCCGTTCATATTGATTGGCGCGCTTGTAGGATTGTACAGCTCTACATACTCTCCTGGGGTGCTCGTTGGGCCGACCTCTGAGATGACGACATGTTCGGCGATGTCGCTTGGGGGGGTAATCGAAGTCACGTTGTCCGCCCTGAGCTTTCCGGGCACCAGCGACCAGTTGACGTTGTCATTCTCGTAGAACCTGTTGTCCAGGCTCCAGTTCTGCAGCCCAGGGCCGCCAACCCACGTGGTCTGCGTCCACCAGTTTGTGTTCTCCGTGACCTCTACCATCCTCATGACTATGTGGTAAACGTTGTCTTTCACGAGCACGGCGGGGGAGCCGAAGCCAATGTAGTTCCAGCCTGCGCCCGCAATCTCCACGCTGTTCTCCGCAGTGATGCTCTCCCCCGGGTTGCCGGGGCTGCTGACATTGTCCCTGTGGATCTTGGCGGCGATGCTCGCATTGTTGTAGTTGTAAACGTTGACCTTTACCCCATACACATTCTCGTCCCTGCGCGCGCGGAACCTGAGGGAAAGTCTCTCGGCACCAAGGTTGATGTTGTCGCTCCCCAGGGTTGTGTCAACAAGGAAGTTGTCCCCCCAGAGGTTGTCGCCTGCGCCAGGTATCAGAACAAGGTCACCTACGTTGATCTTCCCTGATGTCCCTGAGTTGTCGTAGTAGCGCTTGGTGTCGCTCCACGCCAGCTGGCCGCTGCTCCCGCTCCAGTCCGTCTGCGTCCAGCTGTACGCCTGAAGAAGCTCGCCTGTCTTGTAGTTGAAAGTGACGGCCCTTACTATCGGCGTCGCCCCGGCGTTGGCCCCCGGCAGCTTCGCAAAGTCGGCGCGGTACTGGATGTACCGGCTCTGCGTGTTGTTAAGTGAATTTTCGGAGTTCACCTGAATCCAGCTGGCGGTGTTGTCGAAACGCACGTAAAGAGTTAGGGTGGTATCCAACATGGTGACGTTTTCGAAGCTCACGTTGCGCCAGCTCACGACCTCCCCCATGTCGATGGTCTGGGAAATGTATGTGCCGTTGTTCTCGTAGTCGGGCATTGAATACTTCCAGAATTCGTTCGCGGCTGTGGACCCGCCGGAGACCGGGATGTCGCTGCCGCCCTTGAGCCTGTAGATGGCGCCGCCTATCATGACGGCCGACCCGCCGTCGTCGGAGCCCCCCTCCGCAACGTAAGGCTGCGACGTCAGGTCCTCCCAACTGTCGCCAGAGATGGAATATCTGAGGAAGCGTCCTTCCAAGTCTTGTGCAAGCCCCTCCGTGTAGGCGCCTGGGAAGTGGTAGAGAAAGTCTCCCCCGTCCCAGAGCAGGTCCGAGCCGTCGTCCGCCCCGTACGGCCCCTTTGTGAGCTGCTCCCAACCGGGGGTGCCCGTAAGTCTGTAGCGCCAGAACTGGGCGAAGGTGTAGTCGCTCGACGGCGTCCACCCGAAGTGAAGATAAATGTAGTTATCACTGCCTATTTTAACCATCTTACCGCTGTTCCCGGGCCCATTCTTGGTCGGGGCCTCCCCCATGTATGTCCAAGTGTCGGTCGAGATGGTGTACTTGTACCAGTCATACTGGGTGTAGCTGTAGCCTGAGCCTGGGAAGTAGTAAAGTGTGTTCTGCTCGTCCCAAACGAACTCTGAGCCGTTGCGAGGCTTGAGCTGGGTGGCGCTCCCGCCCCATGGGATTGTTGTGCTTAGGGCGACCCACCCCGCCTGCTCCGTCCATCTGTACCACGTCTGGCTGTTGTTTACCGTGGAACCGCCCAAGGCATAGATGGCCCAGTTGCCCGATGGGTCCTTGGCCTCGACAATCCCTTGGCCGTATGAAGTAGAGAACGGGACGGTCTCAGTGTATGTTGCGTTCCAGTCAGAGGACCAGGTGTTCGTCGACGGGTCATACCTGGAGAAGCTCGTGTCCCCGACTGAGTCGGTCCCGGGCGTCCCGCCGTAAGCCGTCCACATGTAGACGTAGCCACCAATTGTGGCAATCCTGTGGCCGTTCTTCTCCCCCACGCCGTCTGCCGGGTAGTTAAGGGTGGTGTCCCAGCCCTCCCCCCCGATGCTGTACAGCTTCACGGCGCCGGAAACCACGGAAACATTGTCAGTCCCAGGAACGCTCAGCCCGGGGTTGAAGTCGCCGTTCATGGTGTGGATAACCGTGCGGTCGGGGACTTCCCGCCACGTCCCGACGCTGTCAAAATACCTGGTCTGGATGTTCCAGACCTTGGGAGTCAGGGCGGGGTTTGTGGAAGAGAGGACCACGCGGTACTGCAGTGACTTCATCAGGCGGTTGTCCGAAAAAATGTCCCCGATGTCCTGGCCCTTCTGGACCTCTTTCCATTCGGTCCACGGGTGTATCGGGTCGTCCGTGACGTTGGGGTTCTCGCCCGGCGGGTGGGTGGTGTCCCCCATCCGGACTTCCACCTTCACGGAGGTGCCCGCCGGCGTGACGTTGTCCCAAGTGAGATTCATCCACTTGACTTTGCGGCCAGGGGTGACCACGGGGGATGTGTATGCGCCGGGGCTTTTGTAGTTCTGGTAAATCAGCCTGAACGGCATGTCGGCATAGTCGCGGGGGAGGATGTAAGAACCGCTGACCATGAGATTGTCCTTGTTGTCGGGCATTTGCGCGCGGAAGGCTTTGGAAGTGGAGCCGTCCCAGCTGAGGTTCACCGAGGAACCCAAAGCATTGTCGAGAGTTGCATTGTCAAGCGGGACGAGGAAGTAGTCGTACTTCGTGTAACCTTTGACCCTAAGATATACCCAGTACCTGCCTGACATGGTGCGGGGCTGGCTCAGGTTGAACCTGTACCAAGTCGGCTTCTGCTCGGCGCTCACGTCGTTTGGCTTGAGGGTGAAGCTCTCCCCCCATGTGGTGTTCTCGATCCTTACCGTTAGGTTGTAACCAGGGATGCCCGCCCTAGCTATCGGGACCTCAAAAGCGGTTACGGTCTGCGGGGAGGAAAGGAAGAAGTTCTCGCCCCAAACGAAATCGTCTTTGGAGGCGCTGTCGGACATGACCATCCCGGCCGAGTACTCGTAGTCTGAATAAAGATAGCTGACGTAAAGGCCGTCGTCCCCCATTTGTCCGGTGTCCCAGTAGTAGTAGCTGCTTGAGTAGAACTTGAAGCCAGCGTGGTAGGGGTTGCCCTCCCAAGTGTTAGCGGGCGTCGAGTAGCCAAGGACGTAAAGCGGCTCGTTGTTGGGGAACTCCACCCAGCGGACGTTCACATCGGGGTTCTCACGGCCGTAAAACAGCGCCCCGCGGTTTTCGTTCTTTATGCCGCCGTCCACCCACGTGTCGTTTCTCGGACCACCGAAGGCGACGGCGTAGTAGGAGTACACGTTTGGGTAGTTGTATCCTGCCTCCGCCAGTACAATCAGGTGGTAGACATTGCCGGCTGTGACCCGGGCGTTCAAATTATCAGCGTACACCCAGCCGGACGTGACGGCCGAAGACCATATGCCGCCGCGGGGGAATCTTGACAGGCCCTGGTTGCCGTTGTCGACTATGTCGCCCGGCTTTCCATTGATGTCCTCGGCAATCCACATGCGGACTCCAAGGTGCTCGTTCGCGCTGAAGTATGCATACTCGGAGGCGGTCACGCTCTCGGTGGTGTGCTTCAGCAGTATTGAGGCTATGCCATCGCCGGATCTCTCAGTGTTTATGAAATTTGTAACGTTCCAAGTGTACGACGCGCTGCCCGAAGATACTGTGGTCGTGTCAAGAACCGCACCGTATGCTGGCTGGTTGTTCCAATTTACCGTGTCTTCATCCCAGCTGTCACTCGCGACCGAGTGGGCGTCAATCACAGGCGCGGATGCACCTGTCCCAATGGTGACGCTGCTGGCAGATAGATAAACCGCCGCGGTGCTGATGGTCTTGTCGGCGGGAATCCTCCTGAGGTCGAACTTCAGCAATGTCCGGTAGTTCTTGGTCGTGGACGCCCCAGCCTGGATAACGTCATCAATGCCGAAGTTGACGGCGTTATCAACCCCAGACTTCACGGTTGTGTCTTGAGTGGGGTAATAGAAATCATAACGGCCGTCCGTGTAGGTCACCTTGAGGGCAGGATAGTTAGAATCGTAGACGTAGACATAAACTCGCGCGTTCTCAATGGTTCCCGTGTTCTGGGCCACAAAGCGCATATCTACCTGGTAATTATAGGCAGTAATTTCGAACGTGCGCTCCCGGAAAGTGTTTGTGATGAATTTGTTGCCCCACCAGTTATTTTCCAGCATTACCACGCCGTCCTCGTCCACATAGATGTTCTCGCCCAACCCGTTGTCGCTCCTCTGGGTGGCCACCATCAGGTCGCGCTTTGTCCTGTGGGAAATTACACCTACCGAAGAGCCCTCGCTGTCAGTGGACGACAGGGCCGTGGTGACCGGGGCGAATGCCCCCTGAACGCTCGGGAAGGTGGGCGAAGGGGTGATGTTGATGCCTTTGCCGAGCTGCTGGGCAAAGCCTGGCGCCTCATGGAAGGACGGGGCCGTCAGGCTTGTGGTCTCGCCCACGCCCATCTCGTTCAAAAGCTGCTGCATCCTCGTGAAGTCCGTCTCGATCTCCTTGGACTTCTTCATCTCCTCCTCGTACAATATCTTGGGGACGGTGGTTGTGTAGTAGATGGTGCTTGAAGCTATGAAGATTGTGACCATTAGAATAGCAGCTACAGATATCCAAACGCCCCGCTCCTCCTGCAGAAGGGACTTTTTGGGCATGGTGGATCCCCAATAGAACCTTGGGACTATGCTACAATGCCTCTTTTGGAGACATTTAAAAGTTTCAAAAATTCATGAAACACCCATAAACGGTGAACAGTCACGCATTTAGACAATCTCAGGTCCTCCCCCCTGGGAAGAACCCGGTGGTCACGTCCAGCCATATCGCGCGCTCCGTGTAGTAGATGTCCTGGGTTATGGGATCCTCCACATTCTTCCCACGAATGATCAAAGTAACCGTGTCGTAATCCGATATTGCATACGGGCCATAGGGGTCGTAGTCTCCGCCCAGCCTGAAGTTTATTTCAGACGCGATCTTCTCAATATAATCCCGCCAAATGCCTGGCTGGTCCGTGCTTATCTGGATCTTGACTTCAGCACGGTTGGGGTTTGCCGGCGGAAGCATTCCATAATCTATCTTGTCCTTGTAAATCCTGAGAGATGTGGAGCCAGAGCCTCCAGCGGTCTCCCCCATCAAGCTGCCGGACTTTATCTGGTAGCGGTTGATGTCGACTTTTATATTGTTGGTTCCCTCCAGGTAATCTACCACTACGAAGTCCTGCGGCTCCTTAATCGGGACCGTGTACCAGCCGGTGCCTCCAGCGAGGTACACCATCCCTCCCTCGTATGCGTATGTTCTCTCCGGCAGGTACTGGTTCCGCGCCACATATTTTATTGAGCCGAAGTTCACCAGCCCATTGGTCAGGTAAGCCAAGCGCTCTTGCCTGCTGTAGGTGAGCCTGACAACAGGGTCGAACCCGAAAACGTCCGCCTGAGAGTTTTCTTTGGTGGCAAAAGCAGCCCTATTGGTTAGGGTGGATGGCGGTCCGTTCTCCTCCCGGAGGACGAAGCTCAAATGGCCTGTGTATTCCATCGTCACGCTGTAAACCGTTCCGCCGTTCGGGTTGATCCTGTACTGCGCGTAGCGGGCATATTGCATCGGGTCTGTGCCGGATGACGCGGTCATCCAATTTGCCTCGATTGGAAGGGTGTTGCCGAACCTGACCTCGAAGGTTGGGGCTGTTCCCGAGGACGCGGAATAACCAACATAATTCCAGAAGGCAAACGGGTCCCCCGTGTCAAAAACCATTGAAGTGACCACACCAGTGCCGCTCAGGCTAGAGCCTGTGCTCGCCCCTGTGTTGCTGTTGTATTTGTCATAGCCGGTGCCGAACTTTGAGCTTTCAAGAGTCGCTTGCAGGTTCCACCACTCGTCCTGCTCCCATTTCCCCCACTTTCTGTACTTGTCGAAGGTGTTCTGCACGTACGGGGTGACGTCCCATACCACAAACTCCCCTTCCCCGTCTATGTCCTGGACTTCAAGCTTGTAGTCGCGCCTATTGTCGTGAATCTGGGTGTTCCACGTCATTCTCTCGTCCCAGTTGTCATTCTCCACCCCCCAAACCTCAACCACCAGCGGCGGACTGACCTGGAGCTCGGTGTTCGGCTCCGCTATCAGGTCCGTATCCTGCACGTACATAATGAGCTCGGCCTTCTCAATCTGGGCATCGTACTCAAATTCATAATTGCTGCTGTCATAGATGGCGGCGTCCGACAGGTCAAACTTGAGATAAGTTCTAATCCGGTGGTTATTCTCCGTGGAAACCAAGAGCACGTTGTTGTCATAATCGCTGGCAGTGTAGCTGGCATTCGGGCTGTCCTCCCTGACATAGGTCCCAAATGCCCGCCAATAGCTGTGCACGGGGTCGTCATACTCTGCCTCCTGAATTTCGTCTAAATCGCTCGCGGATGAGATCCTGAGTTCGGCCGTGGTAGATGCAGAAACGGCAACGCTTGGAGAAAGAGTCCCCATCTTTAATGGCACGATCAGCGCCTCACCTGAATCAAGCGAGTATATCTCCTTCTGCATGTTTAGGAAAGAATCCTTGACCTCGTTCATGACCTCGTGCTCCTTCTGCTTCCACTCCTGCGGCACCTGGGCGGTCACATAAGTTGCCAGAGCCATTGCTACAAGGCCTGCAACAAGGGCCATGCCAACCATGGCAGAAACCCCTCCGTCTTCCCTCAGAATTCGGGGCATCTTTACCATGAATGTTTTGTTTTTCAAACTAAAAAACTAACTGTACAACATCGAGTTCTCCAATGCCGAAAGCCTGCTGTACATCAGGGTGTCGCCGGCATAGATGTCGTTCATCACTATTCTGACCTTGTCCCCGAGGTTGACGCGGGCATTGATGTGCCTGAGGCTGCCAACTGCGTTCTCCCCTGTCTGGAACCCATCAGACGAGTTTGAAAACACCCAGCTGTTCCAAGCCACAATGTTTTCCCAGCCGCCATCAGGGTCATACCCCCTCACCGAAAACTCGGTGTTGGGCCCCGTTGGTATCCCCAAAGCATCCCCGCCCTTGTGGAACATCACTATCCTCATCCTGTCTGTCGGCAGCGGCCCAGCGTTCTCAAGTCTCACCTCGATCTCCGCGAGCCTGTAAGGGGTGGTTGACTTCACGAGGACCACCGCCGCGAACATGGCTAGCGCCGCTGTGATCACGGCTATCAGGAGGAGCTCACCGACAATTTCGGATACCCCTCGCTCGTCAGAAAACGGCACTTCTCCACCTTCTCCAACCGATAAAGGCTACCAGCGCTCCTGCAAAAACCAGCGACAGGGCCACCAGCAGGACATCGGACTGCGGCTGCGGCGAAGCCTCCCCCTGCTGCCCGCCTTCGGTCGACCCATAGTTGCTCACGCCACTGTACCATCGAACAGTATCCATCCCTTCCTTGTAAAGGTCATCGTTGTTCAGGCTCAGATAATGGTTTTCGGACGGCCAGAGCCAGTATGACCAATTGGATGGGGGCCTGGTCGACACATTCGGGCCGCCATTCTGGCGCATCCACTCCCCATCCCTAATCGCCCTGTAGACCCCGTTGTAGGTGATACGGATGGTGTTGTCTGCGTCCTGCTTGGCGATGGCAGGGTCCCTAGTATTCACCCAGTAAAACCAACGGTTATCCACCCTGTCGTCTGTTGACCAGCCGTCGTATGGATTCGACTGCCTGATGTATACCGGCAACACGTATGTTGTGCCGTAACTGGAGGTGCTTGTGTCGCTGTTCAAAACCAATGATGATGGCCCTCTGAGGTAGCTGTCCAAGTACCAGTCGAGCGTGCCGTTGTCCAAAGTGCTGTAGTTCTCGGGCTTGAGCGGGTACCATACAGAGTCGGAGTCTGTGTAGGCCTCGACCTGGTGGTGGGAGTAGTGGTTGGAGTCGAAATATCTATTTGCATCGAAATATTTCCCGCTTTCATAGTCTGACCAGAGCGGGCCGTCCGAGCCCAACGGCGGGATGTATGTCCTGTAATAATCGCGGATGCCATAGTTGTGGGGCATGAACATGACGTCTCCCACGTAGTGGAGGGCCACACCTATTCTGGAAATTGCATTGTCAAAGTCGCCCCTCGCCCATGCATCCCTGATCCTCCTGAACTCAAGGACGGCGTTATCTGTCATGTTGTACTGGTACGTGCCCCACTCTCCCGTCACGTCCCTCCAGTCGTCCGGCGCCAATGAGTTGTTGTAGATTGCGTCGCTGTCGACGTTCTCCTTGATGTTGTCCGGTATCGACCTCGTGTTCCTGAGGGCGTTGCTTATGATTATCGCCTGGTCGTGATGGACGGAGCTTCCCCAGGCCGCGCCCGCCTGCACGGTTGCCAGAGTCAGCAGCATGATGAGGGCCAGCGAAAGCCGCCTCAAGATATGAGATGAATCAGACAACGACTTCCACCTCCACGTCGTATGTCCTGTCGTAGTAAAGTATGTCTTTTATTGACGGGTCCACCACATTGCCCCAGATGTAGAACCGGTTGTTCTTGTCCACGTACATCTTGGCTATGAACTCTATGAGGTTGCCGCCAAAATAGTCATTGTCTGTGTAATCTGTGCCTCGCGGCCCCGTGCCACTTTCCAGTATATTTTGATTGTGCTCCACCCACCACTCCATCCCTCCTTTGTTTACCGAAGCGTTCCATCGATAGGTCAAGTCCCTAGCGTAATACTTCCAGGGCCATTCAAACTCCGTGTTGAGCGTGATCATCACGTTCTCGCGATTGCCGTTTGGATATCCATCACCATCTGTGTCCGTTGGCACAATCTGGTAATCGGTGTTCTCCTTGATGTTTAGCTTGAGCTTGACAGGAGATGACGAATCGAAACTGTCCCTGTTCACGATCCGGTACCTGTTCAGGTGCACGGCGATGTTGTCGTGATAAGTGTCCACATCAAGCCGTTCCCCCACTACAAGACCGGGGTCTGAAATCATCAAGGTGTAGGCCCCAAAGTAAAGCTGCTGGAAGATGGCCCCGTGCTCGAAGACAAACGAGGTGCTGGGGTACTCGTAATAGTTCGTGCCAAACCTTATTTTCCCGTCCTCGACGAGCGCGCCCCAGTTGTCGTAGACAGGCGGGCCCGGCTGGGTGCCATTCTCGTAAAAAATTGCAAGGTAAGGTTTTATGTAGGGCGGGTGACCCGTGACCTTGTCATCGGATTCGCTGCCGTCCGGGTCGTAAAAGCTGAGGGGGTTCAACACCGGAATTCCGGGGCTGTTCCTTGAGGAAAAATTGGCCATCCGCTCCTGGGTGGAACCATCCGCTCTGGGCTTTAGCATGACACTGATGTTCTCCGCGCCAGACTTCATCTGCTCCCTCACCCAGGTTGTGATGTCCCATGTGTACCAGACCTCGTTCTCTTTTATGACGTGACTGTCCTCGGCCAGCCATCCGATGGATTTTATTGTGTCGCCATAAGCGGGCTTGTTGTTCCATGTTATCGAACCCTCCGCCCAGTTCTGGCTAGAGACCGTCCTCACCTCGACTTCTATCGGGAGGTCTGGGAGGTAAAATCTGTCAACGGGCAATGTGTTCTCGCGGGGGTCGAACCTTGCATCGCCCCACGGCGCCGCCATGAATTTTGTGATGTTCTCGGCGTAGAGGGCCAGCCAGACCTCCGAGACGCTGCCGGAACTTATGCCAGCCAGCTCTGCAGTGCTGAACTTCAGATAAGCATGGCGGTTTCTTTGGGTCGCACCTTGTACCCAAGACCTGACGGAAAGGACATTATCGCTACCGAAATTACTGTTGGGGGTCCCTTGGTCGACGTAGGCGTCCGCTATGGGCTGAAACCTCTTCACCCACCTCGCTGGGGTCACTTCTATCGTCGTGTGGGGGCGCGGCGGGGCAAAATACTGCGGAGGGTCGGGGGACATTTTAATGGGAATCTCGGTGCTGGTCCCGCTCAGTATGGCGCTCTGGATCTTCAAGACAGTGGTGCGGAGCTCGTTCGTGTAGTCCGCCTCGCTGGCTTTTTCATAAGCCGGGACGACATCCTTGACATACGTGGTGAGAGCCATCATGACAATGGCCAGCGCAACGGCTGCACCAATCATTGGGGAAACGCCGCGCTCTTCCGCCCCTAACGGGACCCGCTTTGGCATCAGATAAGCCTTGGCGGCGCAGCACAAAAACATTTGGCTCATGGGGCCTGAAAAGCCGTGTCACTGGCCCTGAAAAATAAATAAAAAAAGTATAGTTGGTGTTATCCTAATTACTGGACCCAGTTGGAACCGAAGAGCCTTATCGTCCCGAAGGATGTGGTGAAAGAATCACCGTAGCTGCTGACTGAAATTGTCCAGTCGTCGTCCTTGTCCCAAAGAATCCTTGTACTGATCGGCAACTTTGGAGCATCATTAAAGTCTACCACGCCGCTGGCTCCAGACCTCAACTTAAGAAGACCGACCTGGCCTTCGTCAAGTCTTCCAGCTGTTGTCACCGGAACGTACAGCTTCCACAAGATGACGCTGCCAGTCACAATTGTCCACGAGTTGTTCTCAGAAACACTCCCGACACCGTAGTTGGTTTGACCCTTGACATCGGCGACAAATGGTCCCCATCCCCTTCTTGTGGATGAAAGAGTTATTGTCAACCCTCTGTCCGTGTCTCCAACATATCTGAGGTTCCCTACGGTGGTGCTGAAAGATACCAGGACGTTTTCATTCCTGAACTCTTCAGCAGCAGTGTTGTCCGAGTCGTAGACGTTCGCGCTGGCTGTCCCAGCGACTATCCTTGTCGAAGAAACGTAGAGGCCTGAAACGTAGACCGCTATGGTCCCGGCGGCCGCCACTGTCACTGCGATCAGAAGAATCGTTGCGATAATCGGCGATATGCCCTTCTTGTCCCTTCTTAAACTCCTCATTTTATCACCTACGGCTGAAACTTTGAAACCCCCCTTATAAAGGTTTTGGCGGTTTTTTGGCGGCTTTTTAAGGGCTGGAAGCGTGACGAAATGCATTGAATCGTGGGGGGACGGCTTGATCCCTCGCTGGAAGAGTCGCCCAATGTCGGCAAAAGCTCCGCACCAAGCCCACTCGTAACTCAATCCCTCTTCTCCAGCATCGCCTTTATCCTCTTGAGGCGGGTGAAGTTCTCCCTCTCCATCTCGTCCAGCCTCATCAGGATGAACTTCAGGCTGCTCCTCAGGCCCGGGATTATGATGTACTCCAGGGCGTTCACCCTGCGCTTGGTCTTCTCCAGCTCCCCGGCGATTGCATAGGCTGAAGCCTCAAGCTCCGCAAGCGCCACCAGCGACTTCAACGCCGATTCAAACTCCCTGGCGGCGGCGTCTAGGCGGGACGACGTCATCTGGATGTCGTACCCTCTTTCGATTACGCTTCGCTCGATTTTTCCCGCCTCCAGCCTGGGCACCTGGATTCCCATTATGAACCTGGTCGATATCTCCATCCTAGCCCCCTTCCTAGCCTCCCTCGCCGCTTCGGCCGTCTCTAGGGTGCCCATCGCCGCGAGGCACTTGACGAGAGCGCGGTGGGCTGTGGAAAGCTGCTGCAGCGACTTTGCCCTGGCCTCCTGAATCCTGCCCAACACCCCGAAGAACTCCATGACTAGCGCGTCCATCTTCTCCTTCAAGAGGTCGTGGCCCTTCTTTGCAAGGGATATCCTCCGCCTGAGCTTCATCAGCTCCATCCTTGTGGGGGAGACCGTCAGAGCAAGCGCCATTTCAGCCCTCCTTTTTGACCACTATCTCGGCCCCTACGGTCCGCTTTATCATCTCGCTGAGCTCGTCGAACTTTGGCATCTGGCCAGTCTTGTCTGGAATTCTCAGAATGACCGGAAGCGGCCCTTTCTTTCTCATGATCTGGCGGAAGCTGTACCCCATCTCGTCGGCGGCCCTGTGAGTCACGAGAATCAACCCGATCTCGCTTTTGTTCATGAACTCGTCCAGCTTGGAAAGGCTGCCCTCGACCGTGGAGTGGACGTGGGAGTGGCTCACGCCCGCAAGCGACATCCCAAGCACTGTCTCAAGCTCCCCGATGACCGCGATTTCAAAGCTCAACTTTCGGCACCCTCCTGATCATCTCTTTTATCTCCTGCGGCTCGATGCCCTCGGCCTTGAGCCTGATTATGGCGCGCAGGTTCCTCACCTCGTTGTCCTTCTGGGCGATGTATGAAAGGACGGGGGCTATGCTG
The DNA here is from genome assembly GCA_040757795.1 of Hadarchaeota archaeon (SeqCode). GTDB lineage: Archaea > Hadarchaeota > Hadarchaeia > Hadarchaeales > Hadarchaeaceae > DYTO01. Next base: position 12,265 of record JBFLWG010000022.1, read on the forward strand.
AAGAACTGCGTGAAGCCGAACCACTTGCTCAACTTGACGTGGGACTCTTCCAAAGCCTTCTCGGCCGCCGCCGGGCCTTTCTCCTCGATTTCCGCCATTGACCCCTCCAAGGCCTTCGCTGGCGTGGTGATGTGGATCATGTGGATGGTTGAACGAACGTCCTCGGCCTTCATCATCTCCCTGAGCATGGGCTCCGTGAGCTCGTGCGAGGGCCTTATCAGGTGACCGTCTATTTCTTGCGCCGCGACACCCTCCGACTTCAGGCGAAGAATCAGCTCCACATTTAAAGAGTCGATTTGGAAGCCCACAATCGGCGCCAGTATTTTCCTCTGGGCTTTTTTTGACTGAACGTCCGCCCAAAGGGTGGAGTAATACTGCCTGTCGATTGCAGTCAGGACGGGCAGCAGACCATTAATCTTGTAGTCCTCCAGCGATCCAGAAACGACGCCGAAGTACTCGCTGCCCTTGAGGAACTCCAGCAGCTCGTTGAGGTCCCCCGCCGACACCAGCATTTCCAGCCTCTCCCTCGGCATGGTGGGGGATGGAGCCAATTCCCTGAGCCTTGACTCTTTTGGGACGCTGTTGTGAATCATTGTTATTATCGCCTTCAGGTTCCAGGCGTCCGTCCTCTCCAAAATTTTCTGGACGGTCTTCTTCCTCTCATCGGGCAGCATCCCCAGAAGCTCCCTGTACTTCGCGCTCCTATGCTCGTAAAGCGCTCTCTCGACCTCTGCAATGTCGGGCCTCTCGTTTTTCCTGACCTCCGCGACCCATGACCTGTGCTCTGTGTCCTCCAAAGCCGAAAGCAGGGTCTGCAGGCTGGGGGTGTCCGCCAGCTCCATCATTCGGGTTTCGGATACCAGCTTGGCCTCCCAGGCGCTCACCGTGGCATTGCAAAATAAATAGTTCATGCTCTTCCTAGCGCTCAGGAGGACGCCGACCAGCAGCGCCGAACTAAGGGCAAGCACAAATGCTATTTCTATCATCGGGACCCTTCAAAAATGATTTTTGCGACCTTTACCCTGATGTCGTCCAGCTCCCTTTTCATCCGGCCGTCGAACGTCTCGTCAACCTCCACCTTCCCGTCCGCGCTTTTTACAAGGACACCGCCAATCGCCTGGATGGGTCCCCCGAATGCCACGCTGGCCTTCCCGCCCAGCGCCTTGACAATCTCCTTTTCAGACTTTTTCAGCTCCTGGAGGTCCCGCCTGTTTGCCATGATCACAACATCTGGTGAGCCGAGTTTCTTGCAGGCGGCGGCGGCCCGCTTCCCCAGGCTCTTTTTGTAGACTTCCAGCTTGACAAATTTCTCCAGTCCCTTCTCCGCCTCCTTGAAGATGTTGCTGATCATCTCCTCCCTCCTCTGCAGCGCCTCCTTTTTCGCCTGGAGCTTGCCTTTCGCCAAAACCTCGTCGGCGGCCCTTTTGGACTCGGCCTTGACGTTCCTCATGTCCTTTTCTTCCTCCTCCCTGGCCGTGAACTTCGCCGCATGCAAGGTGGTGGCGGCCTCCTTTTTTGCCGAAGAAATAAGCTCCTCGGCCTTCTTGTTCGCCTCTTTCAGCAGCTCAGCTACCATCAGCTGCGTGTTCTTGCTCAGCGCCAACGCCTCACCCCGATCAGAAGAGCCCCAGCCCCATTAGGAGGAGGAACGAGGCTATGAATCCGAGGATGGCGTATGTCTCCACCATCACGGCGTAGACCACCGACGGTGTGAAAGCCTCCGCCCTCTTTGAGAATGCCGAGACGCCGGCGACGCAGACCTTCCCTTGGTAGTATGCCGTGAAACCCTGAACAACCCCGGGCAGCACTGCCACCAACGCCGCGGCCCCGACAACCGTGGGCTTTAGCGCCCCGCCGAAGAGCCCAGTCCCTATCAGCGTCAGCATGCCTATGATGAATCCATAAAATCCCTGGGTGCCTGGGATGACCTCAAGCACGAAGAGCTTCGTCCATTTTTTGGGATCCTCCGCAGTAATCGCGGCCGAGGCTACGCCGACCATGTGCACGGACGCGGCTGAAACAAGCCCGGGTATGGCAACTGCCAAGCCCGCCGCCAGAGCCACCAGCACCGATTCACTTACCAATCAACTCACCCCCTTTCACTTGTGTAACCACCCTTTTAGCCTTAAAGGGAGCGAACTTTTCCCCAGTACCATCGTAAAACTTGCTGAAAAACTCCGCAAAATGGAGACGCAGGGTGTGGATGGTCCCCCCCAATGCCGCTAGGAAGAGAGTGAAGCAGTGCCCGGCTATGAAGACAAACGCTATTCCGACCATCATGACAATCGCGATTATCAGCGCCGGTGACAGGACCAGGTTTGGCCTCACCATCCCATCAAACGCCATGCCGAGGATGAGGTTCAAGAGATAGGCTATGACGGTGGTGGAAACACCAAGGGCCATCAACCTGCTGTAGGATGTGACGTCCGCGATGAGCCCGACTATCCCGTAGACTGCATTTATAGCGCTGCTGAATTTTGTGCGCGCCTCTTTGGATGTTACTATTGCCCCCACCACTCCTCCCAAAAGCCCAACATAGAACATCGCCCTGAGAATCACGACAAATGCGGACGCCGGGGCCATCGGGTTGAAGGCGTCCGCGAGCGCCATCTTGGGGAAGGTGAAGTCGACCCCGAAAGTTCTCAAGCTTATTCCCAAGATGCAGAACCCCAAGCCAAAAAACCCGATTATAACAAGTGCGCGCGCTACGTCCTCAAGGAATACCCGCTTCCACTCCCTCTTGAATACGTCCTTGATGACTTTGACCAAAGCAAAGGCTATGAACAAATGCAGTATCCCGATGAATATGGCGAGCTTCAATAGCGAAACTGGATTTTTTATGGGGTCTGACCAGAGAGCAGGGATGTTCGGCCCAAACAACCCGCCCGTCAAAACTCCAAAAACTATTCCCATAATCCCTGACACCGCTAGAATTGTCCTCCAGTTTCGCGGGAACACCTTTCCAATCCAAAAGCCAGAAATCATGACTAACGAAAGCAGCGCCCCATAACCAACATCACCGAGAGTTATACCAAAAAATATGGGGAATGTTACGGCTATTGTTGGAGTCGGGTCGGCCTCCGTGGGCGAAGGTATCCCGTACATTTCAGCTATGGGCTCAAAATCCCTCACCAGCGGCGGGTTCTCAAGCTTTGTCGGGGCGCTCTCGGCCTCCTCTTTTGAAACATCCGACGCCTGGAAAAGAAACCTGCCATTTGTGGCGGCTACAAGCGCGCCCTCCAATTTCCCCACGCTTTTCTCCGGCACCCAGCCTTCCATGAGGACGGCTGACTCGCTGTAGCCGAAGTTTGAACAGGCGTCCAGCCGCTCTTTGTAGACTCCCAAAATCTCCGCCCACCGCACGACTTCCAGGCCCCATTTTTTGGACATTTTTTCCACATCTTTCTGTAATTCAGCCAGCTTGCCGTCAAGCGCCCCGACCTGCTTCAAGAGATCCGCCATCGCCCTCGTGGGCACAGCCTCTGTTTGCGGAAGCTCGAGCAGTTCCAAGCCGAACCTGTAAATGGGCGGGGCCAGCTTGGGCTGGTCTTTTCTTCTGCACGCCACCACGACCGTCTTTTTGTCGCCCCTGCCCAGCACCTTCACGAGAACACGAGACTGTAAGGCTTCTTCCGAGGCGGCGGTGAACTCTTTCACATTTTCCTCAACAATCTGGCCTGCTGCGATGTAAAATTCTTCTGTTGGCTGGAGATATCTCAGCGGGAATTTTATATCGATGAAGTCGCGGAGGGCCTCCATCTGCCCCTGCAGCTTCTGGCGCTCATTCATTATTTCCAAGCGCCTTTTCGCTACCGCTTCAACTTTCGGTTCTATCTTATCCAGCAGACTTTCCACGCTACTGACCATCTTCTCGTGGTGATACTCCTTTACAGCAACGGGGCGCTTTGGTTTTATTTTACCAAGTATTGATTGGACTTCCCTGAGCCTTGAGATGAGGTTGGAAACCTTGTAAAAATCGTCGCCCGTAGCCTTCTTGATGAAGTCTGGGTGAGTCGTTTCATTTAGATGGATAACTCCCATCTCGTGGAGCCGGGACACGACGTCGTCCCTGT
>JBFLWG010000023.1:0-16066 GCA_040757795.1 Hadarchaeota archaeon (SeqCode)
TCAAACCCCTCCTCACCTGAACGGCCTTTCCGACCCTGAACGCCGTCATCTCCCTGCCCGACAGAAGCGCCTTGCCGCTTGCCAGGAGCTTGTCCCGCTTGTCCACCACCAGCACCTCTTCAGCCGGGATTATGGTCGGGTCCGCAGAAACAACGTGCTTTGCGAAAAGAGTCTTCCCCTTTGCTACGAAATCCGCCGCGCCGTCCATCACCACAACCCTTAGTCTTGGGGGATTCAGCGCGGCATGGAGGAGCTCCGCCCCCTTCCTGTTCAGAACTATGAAGCCATCGGAAGCCCTAATCGTGCATAATATTTCCCCACCCATCCACACCTGCCTTATCCTTCCCCTCGTCCTCACCACCTCGACTCCGTCCGGGAACAGTTTTAGCCCCGACCTGCGGCCGAACAGGTAGTCTGCCACGGCCCTGAGCTTGAACGTCTCCTTTTTTGTCGGCTGTTGCATCATCCCACCACTCCTTCACCTTCTGGGGGAAAAACTTTGGGCCGGCCCCACCTGGGCGTCTATAACAACGTGGTCGACGCGGGGCGAGTACCTCTTGATGAAATGCTTCCCGACGATTTTGACTTCCCTGCCCGCGGCGGCTTCGGTGATTCTCTCCACGGGCCTCTCGAACCTGAGCTTGGACGGGACAGTCTCGTGGTAGTGGATTACTCCCCCTTCCGGCTTCAGCACTTCCATCGCGAGCGGCAGGTACTTGTGAGTCACGTGAAGTAGCCCCATCACAACGCGGTCGGCCACCCCGCGGGGCGAAACCTTCTCGCAGTCCCCAAGCAGCGGCACCACAATGTGTCCAACCTTATTAATCCTCACATTTTCCACAAGATACCCGTGCGCCACGGGGTTGACTTCAATTGAGTAAACTCTGCTCGGCCGAGAATGTTTGGCAATCGGGATGCTGAACTGGCCGACACCTGTAAACATGTCAACCACGACCTCGCCGTCCCTGACCAGCTTCGGCAGCCTCCCTCGCTCCTGGACGTTCCCCTTTGAGAACATCAACTTGGCTACATCAAGCTTGAAAAAACATCCATGTTCAATGTGGGCCGTCTCTGTCGATGGGTCGCCTGCTACCACTCTCAATGTAGGCATCCTTTCTCTACCGTGGACCGGCCCCTCCCTTGAGGCCACAGTCCTGACGCCTTTCAGCTCCAAAAGTTTTTGATAAATCAGCCCTGCGTCACCGGCTAGCTCCTGAGGCAAGGAAATGACGGCAACATGCCCTACTCTTTCAAATCCTTTTGGAAGCAGCTTCAGCTTTTCTTCCGGAAGAAGCTCTTTGAGGGCGTTTTGAATGTATCCCATGGCGATTATTTTTTCTTCTTCCTGGGCTTCTTAGGCTTAATCACCCCAACGGCTTCCAGGAATTTTGTGCTGATTGTCCTTTCAATCTCCTTTTTGAGCTTCTCCTTGGGGATTTTGAAAAATGACAGCGGGATTGTGGCTCCGGCCATCCTCGGGTGCCCCCCGGCTGAACCCATCTGCGAGTAGGCTGTCTTGAGCGCTTGCCCGAGGTGGAGCGAAACTTCCTTTGTCCTTGCCGATACGTAAATGTTGTCCTTGACTATGCCGTAGACGAGCGTGGTACTCACGCCCTCGTGGTTAAGGAACAGATCGGCCACCTGGGCTATCAGGTCCCTGTCTTTGACCTCCCCGGCGTTGGCCGTCAGGAAGCCCTCCTTGATTTTCTTGGACTTTACGGACTTTGCTATGACATCAAAAGCGTCCGCCGACAGCGTCGTCGAGAACAGTCCCCCGAGAAGTTCCTTGTCCACAAAACCAAGGAGGTATTCGTAGGCGTCCAGGTCCAGTACAGTAACACCTTTTGTCAGATTAGTGGTGTCCGTGAGTATCCCGACCGCCAGCGCCGTCGCCGTGGCCTTGTCCATGGTTATCGCGGCGTACTTCAGGTAGTTGGTCAGCAGGGTTGAGTTCGCGCCCACCGGGGAGATGTCGTAAAAAAGGGCCTTCACCTCTCCGGAGGGGACTGTGTGGTGGTCTATCACAATCGTCGGGGCTGGCACAATGTCGGCGGGCAGGGCGCTGTTGGCGTGGGTCGCGACGTCCACGAGGGCCCACAGGTTGTAGTCCCTGAAGTTAACATGCTTAGCCTCGATCAGGTCCAGCCCGAGAAGGTTAAGCAGCGCCCGGTTCTGCGGGTGCCCCACCACCCCGTCGTAAACAAGGTCTGAGTCAACGCCGAACGCCTTGGCATACAGCTTCAGGGCCACGCCGCTGGCTATGCTGTCAGGGTCGGGGTTCGTCTGGAGCACTATCGCCATCTTCCTCCTCCATGGGTCCCTCTGGAGCAGGGCCCTCAGCCGCCTCTCCCTAGTCATCCTCCGCAGCTCCTCGAGCTTCCCCACGGCGAACTTCGCAAGCAGCTGGTATGTCGGCAGGGCGTCACTGGCGCCCATCCTCTTTGCCTCCATCACCTCTGCCTCGTCTGAGACCCTCACCACGACGACGGGGTCGACCTTCAGCTCGGCCTTCAGGCTGTTTATGGAGCCCAGCGCGGTCAGCGTGGAGTTGAAGTCCCGCAGCAGAACCAGAATCATCTCGGCCTTCTCGAACCCCGCCTCCTTGAGGGCCTCCTGGACGCCGAAGTCCCCCACGAACGCCTGGTAGCCCATCTTCCTGAGCTGCTCGACCCTCCTGGCGTCCCTGTCGACTATCGTCACGTCCTCCCTCTTCAGCATGCTGGCGACCGAGAACCCGACATCGCCGCAGCCTAGTATCATGTACAGTGTCTCACCCAAGTCCCATACTCCAGTCTGGCTTATGAATGTGGTGGCAATGCTAAAATGGCATGATTTAGACCAAACGGGACCAAAAAACAATAGCTTTATAAGATACTCCCTCATTAAACTCCTTCACGTGAGGTAGATGGAGTTTTGTCCCAAGTGCGGCACGATACTGGTGCCCGAGAAGGTCGGGCGCTCCAGGCGGCTGGTCTGCTCCAAATGCGGCTACAAGGGGAAGCTGAAGAAGCCGTCCGCCTACAAGATCAGCGAGAAGGGCGAGGCGAGGAAAGAGGTCCCGGTCATCATAGAGAAAAAGAAGAAAAAGAAAAAACCGATGGAACGGGAATACGACGTAGAGCAGCCTGAATATACTGAGGAAGAGGGCGGGGAGACCTTCGAGAGCTAGCTTTTTATCACTGCGCCGTCCAAAGCATCCTTGCACATGCACTTTCTTTCTTCAGGAATCTTCGGAATAGCTTCCATGAAGAGCTTCTGCACCCCGGCCACGTTGTCCTGCATCATCTCGAGGACGTCGGCGTGGGTCAGCTTCACCTTCGAGAACCCGGCAGCGTGATTAGTTGCAATCCCGACGGCCGAATAGCACATCTCCAGCTCCCTCGCCAGCACGCACTCCGGGATGTTTGTCATCCCGACCAGGTCAGAGCCGAGCCTCCTGAGCGCAATTATCTCCGCCGCAGTTTCGAAGCGCGGCCCGTCCATGCAGGCGTATGTTGATTTAGGATGGAGTTTTATCCTCAGCCTCTTCGCGGTTGCCAAAAGCACCCGCCTTAGCTCTATGCAGTAGGGCTCTGTGATGTCGACATGGACCACTCCTTCCTTCCCCTCGTAGAATGTGTTTGCCCGGACCTTTGTGAAGTCAAGGAACTGCGTGAGAAGGGCGAGGTCCCCCGGCTTGATCCTCGGGCTCATCGTGCCGCAGGCGGTCGTTGCCAGTATCCTCTTCACGCCGAGCTCCTTGAGCGCCCAGATGTTCGCGCGATAGTTGACCATGTGCGGCGGGACGGTGTGCCCCTTCCCATGCCTCGGGAGGAACGCCACATTCCGCCCTCCCAGCCGCCCTACTGTGACCTCTGGGGAAAGTCCGTAGGGGGTTTTTACCCTGGTGGACGCTGCCCCCTTCATCGCCGCCATCGAGTAAACTCCCGACCCACCTATCACAGCTATCTCTGCTTCCATAGGTTCACCTTCCAAACCTCCGCTTCCTGTTCTGATAAGACCTTATGCTTCTGAGAAAATCAAGCTTGCTGAACGACGGCCAGTTGGCCTCACAGAAGTACAGCTCCGAGTAGGCCGACTGCCAAAGCAGAAACCCGCTCAGGCGCTCCTCCCCGCTCGTCCTGATAACCAGGTCTGGGTCGGGCAGGCCGGCCGTGTAAAGATATTTCTCGATCGTCTTCTCGTCCACGCTGCCGGGTTTCAGCTTGCCCTTTTCCACAAGCTCGCAGATTTTCCTTATGGCATCCGTGATCTCGGCCCTGCCGCCATATCCAACAGCCAGGTTGAGGGTGTAGCCGTTGTAATCCTTTGTGGCATTCTCGGCTTTCTCTATCGCCTGTATCACCGGCTCGGGCATCATGGCCAGGTTCCCTATCGCCTTCAGCCTGATCTTGTATTTGTGGACCCGCTCGTCCCTTGCGGCCTCGCTGAACTTTTTTACAAAAAGCTCCATGAGGGTCTTGACCTCCTCTGGGGACCGTTGGAAGTTCTCTGTTGAAAAGGCGTAGACTGTCACATGCTTTATCCCTAGGTCCTGACACCACCCCAAAACCTCCTCCAGCTTCTCGGCACCGAAAGCGTGACCCCAAATCCCGTCCAGACCAATTTTTTCAGCATACCTGCGGTTGCCGTCCAGGATTATGCCCACATGCGACGGGACCGTCCCGCTCTGCTTTATCTCCTGGAAAAGCTGGCGCTCGTACGCCCTTGTGATAACCCTTCTAACATGGGGTATCCCTAGAAGCTTCGCTATGGGTACTCTTTCCAGCATTCAACCACTTCCAATTTGTGGGGCTGTCTTTTAGGGTTTTTCAATCTGCCGTCGGAACGGGCTTTCGGCTATCTTTTAATGGGCTGGCGGCATATCCTCAAAGGGTGAAAATGTCAGAGATTGGCAAGCGGATAAGGCTTGAGCGCATAATCGACCGGAAAAGCAGGCGTTCAGTGATAGTGCCGATGGACCACGGGCTCTCGATGGGCCCGATCGCCGGCCTTGAGGACATGGCCGCGATAGTCAACAAGATGGCTGAAAACGGCGCGAACGCCGTGGTGCTGCACAAGGGGATAGTCAGGGCTGGGCACAGGGGCTACGGACGGGACATAGGGTTGGTGATCCACCTCTCGGGAAGCACCTCGCTGGGGCCTGACCCCAACTGCAAGGTCCAGATTGCCAGCGTAGAAGAGGCGATATCTATCGGGGCCGACGCAGTCTCGGTGCATGTCAATGTCGGGGCGCCGAACGAGCCGGAACAGCTGCAGATGCTGGGTGATGTGGCGGAGAGCTGCGCCCACTGGGGGATGCCGCTCATCGCCATGATGTACCCGCGCGGCCCGAAGGTGAAGGACCAGCACGACCCGGAGGTTGTCGCACTCGCGGCCAGGGTCGGGGCGGAGCTTGGCGCCGACATCGTGAAGACGGTCTACACCGGCGACATCGACACATTCCAAAAAGTGGTGAGGGGCTGCCCGGTGCCGATAGTGATTGCCGGGGGGCCCAAGATGGCCACAGACGCCGATGTTCTGAAGATAGCCTTCGACTCGCTGCATGCCGGGTCGATAGGTGTGTCGATAGGCAGAAACATATTCCAGCACAAGGACCCGGCCGCGATGGTCAGGGCTCTGGCCAAGATAGTGCACGAGGGAGCTTCCGTAGAAAAAGCCGTGAAAGAGCTCAAGGGGTGAAGCCTTGCGTAAGCTGGTCTGGATTCGGGCCGACTGGGATGGCCCTTGGTCACTCAAGAAGCCTTTTGTAGCGGCTGCAATCGAGTCCGGAGCGGACGCTGTGGTGGTCAGCCCGGCCGACGTGAAAGAGGCGCTGAAGCTTGGGGCAATCACATTTGCATCCCCGGAAGCAGCCCCGGGAGTCGGCATAGTGATTGTGGGCGTTTCATCACCGACAGATATCAAGTTGTTAAGAAAACTTTATGATTTACGGGCGAAAGGAAAAAAAGTTGCAGCACTCGTCGATGTGAAAAACAAGGAAAGTGAAAGATTAGCAGTAATGGTTGGTTCTCCCACAACATCTCCATTTGGTAAAAAATCGGTTAAAACGAAATCTGGAGAGCTTCCAGATTATTTAATTATTACAGCACCAGACTGGAAAATAATACCGTTAGAAAACATAATCGCGGAATTGCAACGACATGGCACTAAGATTCTGGCGGCGGTAAAAAATGCTGAGGAGGCAATTACAGTTGCCCAAACGTTGGAGGTAGGGGTTGATGGCGTCCTTCTTGAGGCGAAGAAAGCTGGTTCAGGGGAGGTCAAAAAAACATGCGAGGCGCTGGAGAAGCTGGCCGTCGAAAAGCTTGAGCTTGTGCGGGCCGAGGTGAAGCTGGTGAAGCCGGTGGGGATGGGCGACAGGGCCTGCATAGACACCACTTCCATCATGAAGATTGGCGAAGGGATGCTTGTGGGGAGCCAGGCAGAGGGGCTCTTCCTCGTCCACTCGGAGTCGCTCAAGACAGAGTTTGTGGAGTCGAGGCCTTTCAGGGTGAACGCCGGTGCGGTGCACGCTTACATCAAGGTCCCGGGAGGGAAGACGAGGTACATGTCCGAGCTCCAGGCCGGCGACGAGGTCATGATAGTTAGCGCGGAGGGGGAAGCAAAGTCCGGAATAATCGGGCGGGTGAAGATTGAAAGGCGGCCGCTTGTGCTTGTCGAGGCCAGTTGGGAAGGCAATACCTACAAGACTCTTCTTCAAAATGCCGAAACGATAAACTTGGTTGACGCAAAGGGCAGGCCGATTTCGGTGGCCAAGCTCAGGCCAAAAGACAAGGTCCTCATCTACGTGGAGGCCGGCGGTCGGCACTTCGGGATGAAAGTTGAAGAAACACTGATCGAGAAGTGACGAGATGAAGTTCGGCAGACAAGAGGTGAGGACACCGGCCGTGTGCGGCGCGGTCATAGGGAACAGCGTCGAAGAGATGAAGAAGGTCGCGGGCTGGGCAGTGAGGGACGGCGCGGGCCTGATTGAGCTCAGGATTGACGGACTCAGGGGCAGGACCGGCTGGGAAAGGCTGCTGAAGGGCAAGCTGCCGGTGATAGTCACTAATATGTCAAAGCGCGAAGGCGGCTTCTTCCAGGGGAGCGACAAGGAAAGGACCGAGGAGCTCATGAGAGGCGTGGAGCTCGGGGCCTCCTGCATTGATCTGGAGCTCTCAACTCCGCCCGGACTCAGAAGCCAGGTGATTAAAAACGCCAAAAGGAAGGGGGTCTCGACAATCGTGTCCCACCACAATTTTTCCGGAACGCCGGAGCCAGCCCAGCTGCTCAAGATTGCTGATAAAATCGCCGCCACAGGCTGCGACATCGTGAAAATCGTGGCAGCTGCAAAGGACAGGAAAGATGCGCTCAGGATGATGGACTTCATTGTGCAGACCCAGGGGAGGCTGGAAATCCCGGTAATCGCTTTTTCCATGGGGGACACCGGGATAATAACTCGGTTCATTGGGCCGATCTTTGGGTCGCCCTTGGTTTATGCGGCTGCCGGCAAGAGGACGGCGCCAGGACAGCTTGATGTTTCTGCGACCAAGGCTCTGCTGCGTGAGCTGATGCCAGAGGAGGTCAGCGATTGAGGCCGCCGGTCCAACTGTATCTTCTCATTGGGCATCCGGTTGAGAAGTCCCTGTCCCCTGCCGCTCAAAACGCCGCCTTCAACTCCATGAACATGGACGCGATATACGTGGCGGTTGACGTTCCTGAAAGCAGCCTGGCCGACGCCGTCGGGGGGGTAAGGGCGCTCGGAATCGCGGGGTTCAACGTCACCATACCCCACAAGATATCAGTGATGAAATATCTCGACGAGCTGGATGAATCGGCGAAATCAGCCGGCGCCGTCAATACAGTCTCCAACAGGCGGGGGAGGCTGGTGGGTTACAACACTGACGGCGAGGGGGCCCTGAGGGCGCTCCGGCAAGCCGCGGGGCCTGTCAAGGGAAAGCAGGTAGTGCTCATAGGGGCAGGCGGGGCGGCGCGCGGGATAGCAGTGTCCCTGGTGAAGGCCGGGGCCGAGCTGGTGATCGCCAATCGCACCTCTGAAAAAGCAAAAGCGCTCGCGTCGACCGTTTCAGAACTTGGCGGGGAGGTTTCCATCGTCCCGGTCCAAAAGCCATCGCTGAAAAAAACAATTGACTGCGCCGACATGCTGATAAATGCGACCTCGGTTGGAATGCACCCCGACAGCGGCGAGACCCTCGTCACGTCGGGCATGATGCACAGAAACCTCATCGTGATGGACATAGTCTACAAGCCGCTCCAGACCAGGTTTCTGAAGGAGGCCAGGAAGGCGGGGGCGAAGACCATCGATGGCCTCGGGATGCTGGTCCAGCAGGGGGCATTGTCGTTCGAGATATGGACAGGAAAGCGGGCTCCCGTTAAGGTTATGGAAGCCGCGGTGAGACGTGAGGTGGGAAAAACATGAAAGTTGCGGTCGTGGGCATGGGCACAATGGGCAAGTGGTTCGCGAGCTTCGCCAAAAGAAATCTTGGGGAAGTCATCGTCGTAAGCAGGGATATCGAGAAAGCCAGGAGGGTTGCCAGGGAGCTAGGCGTTCGCGCCGAAACAATGGGGCGGGCGGCTGCAGAGGCTGATATCATATTCGTCGCGGCTCCGATCCACGCGACACCTGATGTCGTCAAATCGCTCTCGGCTCAGGCGAAGAAAGGCGCGCTGCTTGCTGACATGGCGTCTGTTAAAAGAGAGGTTGTTGGCACAATGTGGCGGTTGGATGCCGGAGTCGAGCTTGTTTCCATTCACCCGCTGTTCGGTCCTGGAGCAAAGACAATCAAGGGCAAAGATGTTTTGGTGGTCCCCGTAAAGCCGGGGCCGAAGTACCGCGGCCTGAAGAGGATGCTAACAAGGCTCGGGGCGAACGTCGCAGAGTTGGATGCCGAAGAGCACGACAGGCTGATGGCGGTCGTCCAGTGCATGACTCACTTCCTGCTGATTGTCTACATTTCGGCGGCGGCGAAAATGAAAGGGCTCGGGAATGCCCAAAAGATAAGGACCCCTCTCTCTGCCACGCTGATGAAAACCGCCAAAGCCCTGCTTGCTGGGCAGCCCAAGCTATACTCTGAAATCCAGGCCCACAACCCCTACGCGAAAATTGCTAGGCGCGCCATTCTGGATGCCTGTAGAACCATGGACGCCGCTTTCTCGGCCTGTAGAAGCGGGCCAGTTGAAAAGATATTCAAAACCTCTGCCGATATCGTCGGCCAGAAAGCCTTGCGTGAGGCTTACAAGAGGATGTACAAAGAGTTTGAGGGTGCTTGACATGAAAGTAGGGGTGCTTGGGCCACACGGGACCTACTCTGAACAGGCGGCGCGCAATCATTTCGGCGACGCTGCGAAGCTGGTTTACTTCCAACTCATCACGGACATCGCCGAAGCCGTGGCCAAGGGAAAGATAGACTGCGGGATCATCCCTGTGGAAAGCTTGAGGGAAGGCTCGGTGGGCGAGGCCCTCGACGCCCTGGCATGGGAGGACATCAAGGTCCAGGCGGAGATGGTGTTGACGGTGACTTACAGCCTGCTGGGGATCAAGGGGGCGAGGAAGAAAAACATCACGCAGGTGCTCTCCCACCCGCAAGCCATCGCCCAATGCCGGGATTTCCTCCGTAAACACCTGCCAAAGGCTGAGGTTATGGAAGTATCCAGCACGGCTAGGGCAGCGGAGCGAGTGGCGAAGCTCAGGCAGCCTCAGATGGCGGCAATCGGTTCTTCCGCCCTGGCAAGGCTTTACGGGCTTGAGGTGATGAGCAAAAACATCCAGACAAGCGATTTGAACCAGACTAGATTTTTCTACATTTCGAAGTCAGACGGGAAGAGGACAGGCAAGGACAAGACCTCGATTGTTTTCTACACGGCGAAGGACAAGCCCGGCATACTCCACAAGATTCTAGGGGAGTTCGCGAATAGGGGGATAAACCTGACAAAGATAGAGTCGCGGCCGTCCAAGAAGGCCCTCGGCGACTACCTGTTCTTCATAGACCTGGAGGGGCACAGGGCGGATCCCAAGGTGAAGGAAGCACTGAATGCCTTGAAAAACAAGACCGCGATGCTGAAGGTAATCGGCTCTTACCAGAAGAAGTTCTAGGTGGCGCCCATGGGTGAAGCACTTGATAAGATCACGGCGAAGCTGAAAATAGACTCTCATTCGGAAGAGAAGAAGATAGTCTTATTCATAAAGCGGAGGGTGGAGGAGAGTTCAGCCAGCGGCGTTGTAGTGGGGTTGAGCGGGGGGATAGATTCATCAGTGGTAGCGTCCCTCTGCGCAAAAGCGATTGGCGGGAAAAAGGTCCTTGGGCTTTGCCTATCAGAGAGCGGAGTCACGAGCGCGCATGACATGCAGGACGCCCTCTCGGTGGCGGAGATTCTCGGAATAGAATTCAAGCTGTTGAACATGACCCCGATAATCCGCCAATTCCACACGACATTGAAGGATTTCAAGCTGAAGGGCCTGCCCAGCGCAAACCTGAAGCCAAGGGTGAGGATGACTGTCCTTTACTATCACGCGAACCTCCTCAACAGGATCGTCGCCGGGACGGGGAACAGGAGCGAGCTTCGCGCGGGTTACTTCACGAAGCATGGGGACGGAGGGGTTGACATGCTGCCCATAGGTGGCCTTTACAAGACCCAGGTCAGGCAGCTTGCCAAGCACCTGGGGCTGCCGAGGAAGGTGGTCGAGAAGATTCCCACCGCCGGCCTCTGGCTCGGCCAGACTGATGAGGGGGAGCTGGGGATAACTTACGAGAAGCTTGACATGATCTACGCCGGGCTTGACCTTGGGATGAAGCCGGCCGAGATAGCTGAGGCGGTCGGAGTGAATGAGGCCAAAGTTGCGGGGTTCATCGACAGGGAGAAAAAGTCCCTCCACAAGCTGTCCCCGCCGCCGATTCCGTAGTAATCGAAAATTACGTCTACAAAGTCGAGGCTATCAATTTGCCAAATGCTTCATGGTTCAATCATAGTTCCTAAAAAACCTTGATTACCAAGAAAACAACATTTACATGCCTTTCGCCAGAGATGCGTCCTTTTCCAGGCTGGACCACGGGGCCCAGCTTACCTCCGGCAGAGCTTGGGGTTGGGGTGGTATTTAAGGAAAGAATATCTGGGTTTCGCAACTTGTTCAGGTTTTGTGTGGAGCTTTACACTCTTTGGGTTTTAACCTACATCAAATTAAAACTCGCGGCAACTACTTCGCTGGCACGAGATCGACACAGACGCCGGCCGCTATCGTCTGGCCGCCATGCCTCACGGCGAAGCGGCTCATCTCAGGGATGTCGCCCGCCCGCTCTATCACGAAGGGCTTGAGCAGCGAGATTTTCACGAGCGCCGCGTCCCCCTTTCTCAGAGAGTTGGGATTCTCCTCAGTCATCCCCCCTGTCCTCGGGTCTATCTTCTGCAGCAGCTCGGAAAATCGCCCCGGGGCGTTGGCGGCGTGGCAGTGGAACAGTGGCGTGAACCCGGCGGCGATGTCAGTTGGGACGGCCAGCACGACTATCTTTGCCGTGAATTCCATGGTGACGGTCGGAGGCTTGTCCGGGTGCCCCATCACATCCCCCCTCCTGAGCTGGTCCTTCGTTATCCCCCGGACGTTGACCCCTATGTTGTCCCCGGGAACAGCGCTCTGGACAGGCTGGTGATGCATTTCAATTGACCTTACCTCCCCCCTCGCCCCCGCCGGCTCGAACACCACAACGTCCCCCAGTTTCAGCGTCCCTGTTTCGACCCTGCCGATGGGGACGGTTCCGACGCCCGTGACGGAAAACACGTCTTGGATGGGGACGCGCAGGGGCTTGCCCATAGGCTTAGGCGGCTCTGTGAACTCCTCCAACGCCTGGATGAGGGTAGGCCCCGCGTACCACTTCATCTTCTCGCTGGGCTTCGTCACGCCTTCCCCCTGGAACGCCGATATCGGGATGTACTTGAAGCTCTCGGCCCCCCGGAACCCTATCCCTCCCAGCAGCTTCGCCATGCTCTCTTTCAGGGTCTGGTACGTCTCCCTGCCGTATGCGACCGTGTCCATCTTGTTTATCGCGACGACCAGCTGGTCCACCCCGAGGGTGAAGGCTAGGGCAGCATGCTCCCGGGTCTGCGGCATCACCCCGTCGTCGGCCGCCACTACAAGGACTGCCGCGTCCGCCTGGCTGGCGCCGGTGATCATGTTCTTGACGAAGTCCCTGTGGCCCGGGGCGTCGATGATGGTCAGGGAGTTCTTCTGGGTTTCCAACTTCTGGTAAGCGATGTCTATCGTGACCCCCCTCTCCCTTTCCTCTTTTTCCTGGTCCATGACCCAAGCGAACTTGAAGCTTTTCCCCTTGTCCCCCATCGCTTCGAATTTCTTGACGTCCTCTGGCCTCACTATGCCGACATCGACGAGCAACCTGCCTATGAGCGTGGACTTTCCGTGGTCAACGTGCCCTATGAAAACAAGGTTGACGTGTGGTTTTTGCATGGGCTATCCCGGGGTTGAAGGTGCCCCGGACGTCGCAGGGGTCTCTGGCTTGGGTTCTTCCGGGGAGCTTTTCTTTGGCTCAGTGAATTTCTTGATGTTCGTGGCCGCCTGCCTCAAGTCCCGGGAAATCTTTTCCGCCGCCCTCTTCAGCGGGTCGGTGTAGACGTGCACGATCTCGGGCTTGCCGCGCTCGAACGCGAAAAGCTTGTTCGCCACCCTGTCGAGGATCGCCGCGTTTTTCTCAAGTGTCTGGATAGTATCAGGCGGGAACTTGCCATCTGTCTCGATTTTTTTTGCAAGCTCGGAAGTCCTCTGCGCCACCCTCTGGGAGTCCCCCTGGATGTCTTCCCTGACCAAGCCGCCGAAGTGCTCCTTTCCCAAGATCATCCGCGCCCTTCTGCTGAGAAGGTCCGCATTCGTGGAGATGGCATCTAGGTCGGCCTTGGCTATCCTGACCGCCGTCCAGTTGTCGCTCGGGTCCAAACGGCCGAGCTCTGCCCCGGGCTCGCCGACGTCGGCCCAGAGCGAAAAGTCTTCCAGCGGGATCCCCTTCGGCGCCACTGGGGCTGGCTTGCCGTAAAGGTAGATGATCGCGATTCCAAGGATTGTGATGGCCATACCTGCTCCAACGAAAGGCAGGCTGCCCACTGCAACACCGAATATGGACGCCGCTACCCCTATCCCGAACGGAATGAATGCAAGTGGCTGTATCTTCATCTCATCCCTTTAAACAACAAAATGCCTAACAAAAAGCTTATGGTTTTGCGCTTCCGGGTTTCTTCAATGAGCAGTATATCCCCAAAACACCCCCGGGCTGAGTCCCTCAGAGTCAGGGAGCGGCTGGTCGAGGGTTTCAGGGCGGGCATGGTTGTGCCGGAGGGCCTGGCGGCCCACGGGAGGGGCGAGGCCTTTGACTACCTCCTGGGAGAGAGAACGACGGAGCAGGCGAGAAGGACAGCAAGGACGGCCGCAGCGGCGCTGCTTCTGGCCGAGAGGCCCGTTATATCGGTAAATGGGAACGTGGCCGCTCTTGTGCCAAAAGAAATAGTGGCGCTTGCGAAGCTCGCGAACGCGAAGCTGGAGGTAAACCTGTTCCACGGTTCTGCAGCGCGGGAGAAAAAAATAGCGTCTTGGCTCAAGAAGCACGGGGCGCGGGAAGTCTTTGGGGTGGACCCCAAGTTCTCCATGAAGATCAGGGAAATCCACAGCGACAGGAGAAAGGTCGACGGCCGCGGCATTGCTGGCGCAGATGTCGTGCTGGTGCCCCTTGAGGACGGGGACAGGACAGAGGCTCTGAAGAAGCTTGGGAAGCAAGTCATCGCCGTGGACCTGAACCCGATGTCGAGGACGGCGAGGGCCGCGGACGTGACGATTGTTGACAACATCGCGCGGGCAATGCCGCTGCTGGTTGAAACATCAAGAAGATTGTCGCTTGGCCGAAATGAACTTTGCAAAATCCTCAAGAATTTTGACAACAGGGTCAATCTCAATAAAAGTTTGGAACTGATGTTAAAGCAGCTTGAGCGCTCGGGCGAGTAGTTTTTGTCTTTATAAACCCCGGCCGCCCAAATGTCAGGCGGGAACTTGGGCGGAATTTCAGCTCTGGACGTCATCCAGTCGATGATGAGGGAGGGGTTCTCGCGCGGCGATGTCTACGACGTGCTGACTGGGACGGGGCTTCCCGGGGAGCAGGTGCAGCTGATGATAGACAGGGTAAAAGCGGACTTCGAGGGTGCGGGGCTGGAGCCGCGGACTTCCCGGCTTGCGGCGGAGGTCGAGAGAGTCTTCCGCGATATTTTCGATGATTTCCAGCACAACATTGTTTTGAAGCTCGACTCAGCCTCCAGGAAGGTTGAACTTTTGCTGGCCGAGAAGGGAAAAAATCGAGCAAGCAGCAAATCATCCAGACGATATAGTGAATGATTTAAGCGAGACCAACGCCACTCTGGCGCCGAATGTTTTGTCCGGCACATGCACCTTGTAGGCTAGCGAGGAGTGCACGTAGCCCGCCTCTTTCTTCAGCGGTATCGTCGGGTTGTCAAAGTCAAATATTTCCTCCACGGCCTGGCTTTCGAGCTTTATTTCCGTGTCCCACTGCCCCCACCAGAGGGTCACGCCTATGAAGGGGATCGGGATTGGAGTTGCGGTTGGTGAGTTGAACCAGCCCGCGATGTCCTCCCGCTTGTACTTCACGCTTTTCACCGAGAAATCGTGATAGACAGACAGCCCGGGGTATTCCCTGATAGGCGGGGGAGGCAGGATCTCGTACAGGCTTTCCCTGTTTAGATGGGCGGGCAGGATTTCATTCAGCCTTTCTCTCAGCTCACTGTCGACCTCAAGTTTAGGCGGCGCCTGTTCAACCCTTTGGGAATACTCGCCCATCTTGTCAAGACCCTCCTTGGCCCCATGCAGCACAACTTTCAGGCTACCAACCCCTCCGTCATTCTTGGAGTCAATGTAGACGGGGACTCCATCAAGGACCTCCATAGGCGGGTCATCCTTGTATGTCTTGATGTAAACAACTCTTTTCGGCACAGGCTCACGCAGCAAAAAATTAACCACACTTTCGGTATCTGCTGAAAGCTGATCGATGGCGTTTTTTACATTTGAGTTGTCCAAGCTCCTTGATGTTTCTGCGGCCTTGTTCTCAATGCAAAACATTTTTTCTGTGGTTCCGGCGACCGCCCAGTCAATCTGCTCATTGAGAGAGGGATAATCCGGGCTGAGGTTCCTTGTTGTCAACCCTTGGCGGACGTAGGCCATCAGGGCGTTGTTGCCTGCGCCTTGTGAAAGAAAATCCAGCAAATCGTTAAATCGATTATCCGCCTCCGAAACCTTTGCCGTGGCTCCCACAGTTTTCTCCACGAAGTCATCTAGAGATCGGATCGTTTTTTCCAGGTTTTCAGCTGCGGCGGCGGATTTCGCGAGCCACAGGTCTCCGCGAGCTCTTTCAAGTAGAGATTCAGCGTCTTCCACAGCACCAATCGCGCCATCGATGAATCCTTTCATGCATTCAATGTCCGCCTCAAGTATAGGGGATGCAACCACTGCACCTTCTTCGGCTGGCATTTCAACGCCCGCAAGCGACATCGCCGCGGCAATGTAGTCGGACGAGCCGAATGAGTTGAGTTCATGGGTCGCCCAAGCCAGCTGAAAAAATCCTTTCGTACGCTCCGCGTTCAAATCAACCCTTCCCCTGAGCCATGCTTCCCCCCATGCCCAAGCATACTCCGCCCCTTTCCAAATAGTGCCGATGTCGCCGCGCTTGATCAGGAAATCCCTCATCCTCTCTTTCAGCAGGAAGTAGCGCGAGTCGACGAAAGTTTCGATGTTCTCCAGCGGGGCCCTGACACTCAAACCCCCGTCAGCGGAAGTCAGTTTGACGTAGCTTTGCGGGAGCTCGGCGGCCGCCCAAATGTATCCGTTTTCCGCACGCCTGATTTTCACCCGCGGCCCGTTTTCGATGTGAAGCTCAACATTTGGGTCATGTAAGTCGTATTTTTCGGAAATCTCGGCCAACCTCTCGGCGAAGTGTTTTTCTGTCAGCCCTTCTATCACTACTTCTCCCGCCAAAAGGTGAGGCAACGAATCTCCTGTTTTGGAGGCCTC
>JBFLWG010000024.1:0-15876 GCA_040757795.1 Hadarchaeota archaeon (SeqCode)
ATGGTAGCGAAACATCTCAAGAAATAATCCGCTTCTTTCTTTCGGTGTCTATTTTATGTGGGAAAACGACAGCTGCACAGGGGCCGTGGGGTAGCTTGGTCTAGCCTCCCAGCTTGGGGACCTCGGCCAAACTGCTGGTGACCCGAGTTCAAATCTCGGCGGCCCCACCATAATCTCGCATTAAGCTGAGCAAATTAAAAAAACAAAACAAGGGAAGGGTTGTTCCCTTCCCGTTATTGACAGGCTTTCCGCTAAATCACTCTGATTGTGTCGCTTCCTTCGAAGACCGCGCTTCCGACCTCACCTGTAACCGTCAGCGTCGCCTCGCCCGGAACAAGCAGCGCCTGCACCGCCGAGCGGCTGAACTTCACCATGAGGTCAGGTACTCCGTTACCGTTGTAGTCTCCAATCGCAATCGGACTGGCTTCCACCTGCACCGTCCCGTTGAGCTTCAGGCTGCCCACGTTGATGTCACCCACCGAGTAACCGGCAGGCAGCTCGATGTAGGCAGTTATCCACTTGCCCCTGCTCTTTAGGTTCAAAGTGTCCGGGTCGATGTCAACCGTGGCCGGAATCGCCAAGCCGCACGATACATCCGCAACGTCGGGTGCGCTCTCAACGTTCCCAGCCACGTCGGTCGCAACAGAGTAGAACTCGTAGCGAGCATAGCCATCGGGCGCCGTGAACGACCACTCGTAAGGCGCTGTGGCATCTGTGCCGAACGACTGCCACTCAGTCCAGTTCACGCCGTCTGTCGAACTCCTGTAAAATAGCTCGATGCTTTCCACGCCGCTGGTGGCGTCCGATGCCGTTGCGGAAACCGTGAATGGCGCCGATACCTGCCAGAATGGGACAATCTGGTTCACAGAAGATGTTGGCGGGACCGTGTCCACATTAACAGTGAATGTGGAAGTCGACTGTGTGATGTTGCCAGCCTGGTCCTCCGCCGTTACGTACCACGAGTGCGAGCCCTCGCTCAGGTCGTAATCCACTTGCCAGCTCGTTGTGCCAGCCCCAAGATACACATCGTCAACATACATCGTCGCCGCACCGTAGTTCGCAGGCAGGAAACCTGAATAGTCGCCCGCCAGTGGGGTCGGGTCATTGACTTCAATCAATGTTGCCCCATCCAGCGTCACTTTCAGCGTTGTGCCTTCGCGGGATAGTGCAACATCGTGCCACTGGTCGGATGTCATTCCCACGTTCGCTTGTGCTATAACTGTCCACGTACCATTCACGACCTTGTACAAGGACGTGTGCGCCGTGTTGACCCAAATATATGCGGTATATAACGTTGCCGAATACCACCAATACGGCAGATCAATGTTTCCTGACTCTGAGTTCAGGACAGGGCATACCGCGAGTACAACGCTATTCGGCTTGACCTTGAACTGGGTTACATTTGTCGTGTTTGGATACGCCATCCCTGCCGCGTTGTACGGGGTTCCGACGAGTTTCAATGCCTTGTCGCCATCAATGGTTTCAACGGAAAATTGAGAACCAGCATACCATTGTATTTTTGTCCATCCTTTCGCAAGCAATGAATCCACTGACTCATCTTCAAAGTCTTCTATTGTTGTGCCAGAGATTGTCGCCCGCTCAGAACCGTCGACAAAGACATGATACTGTTTAATTCCAGATTCAAGGTCGCTCGAGGCCTGCCAGCTCAGCGTCGGGCGCGTGATGTTGACCCAGGAGTTGTTGGCCGGTGAGATGAGGTCAAATGCTGCCGGCGGCACGGTATCGGCGGTGGCGACTGTTATCGCATCGTAGTACACTTTCAGTCCAGGTGTTTGGTCGCCCACGTCCAACATTACCCCGTCTATGCCGTTTGAGATGGCTCTTTCCAGCCCGAACTCGCCCTTGAACTCGTCGTTCACCCAAGCTTTCGCCGTGGTATTGGAAGCGTCCCACTCCGCAGTCACCTTGTACCAAGTGTCAGGAGTTATCGAGACCACAACCCAGGTTGCCGGCGATGACCCGAACCTTAGCTGGTTGATGTTGCCGAACATGTTGACCGCTATCCTAGCTGCGCCGTAGCCGACGGACCTCCCATCTTCAGGTGCCGTCCCCTCGGTCAGCCAGAACGACTCGTATGCGCCGCTCTGCACCCTCATGTAAATTGTGGCTCTCCCCTTGGGTGTCGGAGTTATCGTGTGGTACGCACGGTACTGTTGGCGGTTGGGTGGAGCCGTTGTTGTCACCAAGCCCTTCGCGCCCTCGTATGGCAGCTCGGAGCTAACGGAGATTCCACCGGTGCCGCGCAGGGTCATGTCCTGCCACCCTGCCTGCCCAGCGAGGTTGCCGTTCGCCAATGTGTTGAAATCTTCAGCAAAGATTACTTGGCCGCTGGCGGCTCCAGCGACGGAAGCCGCAGCGAGTACAGAAATTGAGGAAATAAACATGGAACATGTCAGAAGCGCTGATGTCAGTTTTGCTTTCACTTTATCAAACCTCCGGTGAACCTTTTCCTAGCCTGGATAAAAACAGATAGCTCCATTGTGGATACACGCTGCCTCAAGAGTTGGTTTATCCTAACGCCCACGCCTCTTGCGGGCCGCGTAAACCATGATGAATGACGGCAGCATGAAAAGCGCCGCTATCAGGGCATATGAAACAACCGCCGCCGTGAGCCCCCCGAACCTGCTCATCGCCGGCATCCTCGAGAGTATGAGTATGACGAAAACCCCGACGGTGGTGCCCATCGCCGCCAGCAGGGCCGTTCCAGTGTTCATGACTGTGTTTCGGATGGCCTCCTCTGGAGACCTCCCACGGCTCTTCCACTCCCACCTGAACCTGTGCACAATCTGGATGCTGTAGTCGATCCCAGCGCCTATGACGAGCGCCGATATCGCCATCGTGAGGACATCAAGCGACCACCCCAGCAGCTTCAGCGTCCCCAGCTCCCACGCCACCACCAGAATCACCGGCAATGTGGCCAGAGCCCCCATCCACAATGATCTGAAAATCAAGACTAGCACTATGAAGCAGAGGACAAGCGCCAGCACCGTGGTGTTTATCATTCCTGAAAGTATGCTTCCAAAAATATCCGAGATTATCACCGGCTCGCCTCCGACGGCCGGCGCCCCATTTGTCGTGAGGTCCAAGCTGTTGCCAGAATAAGCAGGCACGGTGTTCCTTACGATGTCAGACGCCTGCTTCATCTCAACGTCTGTCTTGGCGTCGGTGTAGAAAATCATCGTTGCCCTACTGTTGTCTGCCGTCAAAAGCATCCTGATTTGACTTTGGTAAGTTGACGACGCCCGCAGCCCGCTAACAACCGCGGCGATTTCCGCCTCGGTCAACAATGACGGCGGACGGCCAGCTGCCGCGACCACAAGGTCGGCAATGCTCAAAGAGCCTGTGATGATTTTTGGGTTGGAATTGTTGTCATTTGAAAGAACGGCATTTTCCAGCTGAAGCATGTCCGACAGGCCGCTTGGGCTCAGAACATTGCCTCCCGCCAGCACAAAAATGAAAGACTGCCCACCGAACAGGTTTTCTATTTTGTTCGCCGTGGCTATCGACTCGACGTCTGACGGCAAAAACGTCTCGAACGACATCGTGGTGCTCACGCCAAGGGCCGCAATCAGGCTTGCCGCAACGACAACAGCAACAAAAGACACCACGACCAGGCTGTGGCGCTCGGCCCCCGTCACAGCTATCGAAAGCGCCCGGTCGACCTTCTTCCCTCTCTTGACGACGATTGCCTTCACCTTGCCGACCTTCCTTCCGTCCCTCAGCACCACGAAAGCCGGCAGCATCGTGAGCGCGAGAACAAACGCGAAGAAAATCCCCAACGCTGCGAGGATTCCCATAGTCTGTATCGGCGGGATGTCTGATATTGAAAACGAAGCAAAACCTATGGCCGTTGTTATCGTGCTTACCAAAATCGCCGGCCCGATTCTTCTGATTGAAATCCCGACAGCGTCTCTGGCAACCAGCCCCCCGCCCCTCTCCTCGTAGTACCTGTTGAGCATGTAAACCGAGTAGTCGACGCCCATCCCCAGCAGCAGCGGCACGAGCGCGACGTGGACCATCGTGAACCCCAAACCAAGGTAGCCCATGGTGCCAATCGCCCAAAAGCTCCCCAGCCCAATAACCAAAAAACACAGCAAGATGTCTGAAAATTTCCTGAATGTCAAGAAAAGAAGGGTCACCACAAGCACCATCGCGACCGGAATCAGCACCCCGTTATCCCGGCTCATCAGCCCCGCAATTTCGCCGTACCCAGAGTAGGTCCCGCTGACGCCGAGAGTCAAATCTGTGTGGCTTCTTTCAAAGTTGTCAACAAGACTCTGCATGATGTCAGTCTTTTCCAGAAGCTCCGACCTCGTGAGCTGGGTGTTTGTGTAAATGAAAATTATGGTGGCCTTCCTGTCCGCCGTCAAGAACCTGCTCACGCTGCCCGATGTCTGCGAGTTGGATAAAAGGTTGTCCAGCACCGCTCGCACGGCCGCCTCGAGCTGCTGGTCGGACAGAAGCTGGTAGTTGGGGATGTACTGCAGCACAAGGTCGACATAAGAAGAATACATCGTGGCATAGTTCTCGAGACCCGGCTCCGACCTGAGAATGTTTTCAAGATCAAGAATTCCGCGGATGGCGCTGGAAGTTGTGACATCGTCCGCCTGCAGCAGAACCAACTCGTATGATGTCGACCCAAACCTGTTCTCAAGCTCGAGGGTTGTCTTGACCGATGGGCTGCTCTCAGGCAGGAATGTCTTGAAGTCGGTGGTCATGGTCACTTTCGTCAGCCCGTACGCCATGAAGCCGCTCACCAGGACAACGCAAAGGAGGACCAGGTAAGGCCTCCTCTCCACCGTTCGGACCATCCTTCCAATCATGCCAACACTCCCACTTCCACCGGTTTTTCTGCCTTTAACGCTTGCGATTGACCAAACCAAAAGGGATAAACCGCCGCGGGGCCGACGGTAATGAGATGGTAATTTGAAAGTCGCTCTGATAGGTTGCGGCGCGATAGGCACACTTCTGGCAAAAGCGATTGACCGCGGGCAGGCTGGGGACGCGACGCTGAAAATTGTCTATGACCTGAAGCCGGAGAAGTGCAAAGAACTCGCAAGCAAGCTGCGCACAAAGCCGAAAATCGCATCCAGCCCTGCAAAAATCTACGCCGACAAAACAGTTGACCTCGTCGTGGAAGCCGCCGCACAAACGGCCGTCAGGCAGTATGCACTGAATATCCTCCGCTACGGCAAGGACCTGATGGTGATGAGCGTCGGGGCCTTCTCGGATGAAAAGCTGCTGAAAAGCGTGCTCGCCGCCGCAAAAAAGACCGGAAGAAAAGTGCACATCCCCTCGGGCGCCATCCTCGGAATAGATGGCGTGAAGGCCGCTGGTGTGGAAAACATTAGAGATGTCACCCTGACGACAAGGAAGCCTCCGGTAGCTCTGGTCTACAGTGATTACGTGAAAAAGCGCGGCATAAAGCTGGAAAAACTCAAGAAACCGCTCGTGCTGTTCGAGGGGCCGGCCAGAAAGGCCGTGAAGCTTTTCCCCGCGAGCGTCAACGTCTCCGCCACGCTGAGCCTGGCAGGGATAGGATTTGACAAGACCAAAGTAAGAATAATAGCCGACCCTAAAACAAAGCGAAACATTCACGAGATCAGAGTTAGGGGCGACGCCGGTGAACTTGTGGTCGAGGCGAGGAATTTGCCAATGCCCGACGCTCCAAGGACAAGCAAGCTGGCCGCCCTTTCTGCCGTCAGAACCCTGCGGAGCTTGAGCGAGTCCCTTCAAGTAGGGACATGATTTTAAGCGGGGGCACAGCATACTTTTGAGGTCCAACATGGCTCAAGACATCCGGGAAGAAATCATTAGGCTGAAGCAAGAAAGGGACGCCGTCATCCTCGCGCACAACTACCAGTTGGAGGAGATTCAATTGCTGGCAGACTACATAGGAGACTCCCTCGACCTGGCGAGATACTGCACTAAAGTCAAGCAGAAATTGATTGTGTTCTGCGGCGTCGACTTCATGGCCGAGACTGCCGTGCTCTTGAACCCCGACAAGACAGTCATCATCCCGGCCCCAGAAGCAAAGTGCCCCATGGCAGCCCAGCTGCCCGCCGAGCTGATCAGGGGGGCCAAGAAAAAACACCCAAACGCCGCCGTCGTGCTTTACGTCAACACCTTGGCGGAGGCGAGGGCGGAGGCGGACGTCACATGCACCTCTGCAAACGCTTCGCAGATTGTAAATGCTCTCGACGAGGATGAAATCATCTTCGGCCCAGACAAGAACCTCGCCTGGTACACCCAGCAGAGGACCGACAAAAAGATAATCCCGCTCCCGGACTCAGGGTACTGCTACGTTCACAGGATGTTCTCCCCTGCAGACATCATCTTGCTGAAGGAAAGATACCCTGACGCCGAGGTCCTCGTCCACCCTGAGTGCGACCCGGAGGTGCAGAAGCTCGCCACTCACATCTGCAGCACCAGCCAGATGATTACCCGCGCGAAGGCATCGCCTACCAAGCGCTTCATCATAGGCACGGAGGTCGGGATGGTCCAGCGGCTGAGGCGGGAGTTTCCTGACAAGGAGTTCATCCCGGCTCTTGAAACTGCGAGGTGCGAGCAGATGAAGAAACACAACCTGCAGAAGCTCTATGAGGCTATGAGGGACGTCAAGCATGTGGTGAAGGTGCGCGAGGATGTGGCGGCCCGGGCCCGCAAGGCGACCGAGAAGATGTTGGAGCTTTCAGGGAGGGCTTCGCGTGATTGACCAAGTTGTCAAAAGGAAAATCAGTGAGATGCTGGCCGAGGACATCGGGGACGGGGACATCACCTCAAATTCAATTTTAAAACCGAACGCGAGAGCGTCCGCCGAAATCATCGCTAAGCAGCCCGGCGTCTTGGCAGGAGCGGCTGAAGCCGGCCTAGCATTCAAGCAGCTCGGAGTGGCCGTGAAGGAAGCGCAGCCTGACGGGTCGAAAACCAAGGCAGGCAGCGTAGTGATGCGGCTGGAGGGGCCGGCCAGGGGGATTTTCGCGGGGGAGAGGGTGGCCCTGAACCTGCTGATGCGGATGAGCGGGATCGCCACCGCAACGCACGAGATGGTGGCGCTCGCTAAGAAAAAAAACCCGCGGGTGCTCGTGGCCTCCACAAGGAAGACCGCGCCCCTGCTCACCCGCCTCGACAAGTGGGCCGTGGTGATGGGCGGCGGCGCCACCCACAGGTACAGCCTGAGCGACCATGTCCTCATCAAGGACGGCCATCTGAAGCTCGCGGGCTCCGTCGGGGGGGCCGTGCGCCGCGCGAAGAGGGCTGTCAGGTGGGGGAAGGTGGAGGTGGAGGTTAAAACATCCGGAGAGGCGCTCGATGCTGTGAAAGCCGGCGCGGACATGGTGATGTTTGACAACATGGCGCCACCTGAAATCAAGAAGGCGGTCAAGCTACTGGAAAGCAAAAAACTGCGCGGACGGGTGCTGCTCGAGGCCTCCGGTGGAATAAATCCCAACAACATCGAGGATTACGCGGCAACTGGGGTGGACATCGTCTCCTCCAGCTACATGACCATGAGGGCGCCGGCGCTTGACATAAGCCTTGAAATAAAAAAGGATTAAAAGGGCCGTTAAGATGGAGGAGAGGTGATATAATGACTGACTTGAGCCCAGGTGCGACAAAAGTTTACGACGCCTTGAAGAGGCTCGGCTCTACCACCCCGGATTCCCTGAAGACTTCCGACGACGTGATGAGGGCTTCGAAGCTGCCGAAGGGGATGGTTAACAACGCCCTTATCGAGCTCGTCAACAAGGGGTACGCCAAGAGGGTGGCACGGGAAAAGGCGGCAGGCTACTACGTTGTGAAGTGACTGCTTGCGGCGAATCCGCTACCAAAATTTCAAAATTTTCTGCATTGTTTAGAGGTGGATAGATTTAACACCGTTTGAGAAGAAGTTTTTTCATGAGACGGGCCGGCATTGCTGAACTTCCACTTCACGGAGGCAGGTGCCCACCTTGGCTGTTCGGTAGGATGAAGCGCCTGAGCGGAGCCATAACCACAATTATCGTCAACGAGTACGGAAGCCAAGAGCTACTAAACAGGCTCGCCGACCCTTTCTTCTTCCAGGCCCTGAGCTGCGTGATAGGTTACGATTGGCATAGTAGTGGAGTGACCACAACCACCATGGGCGCGCTGAAGGAGGCGATAAATCCCGAGGAACTGGGAGTGGCCGTATGCGGCGGAAAAGGGAAAACATCTAAGCGGACCCCTGATGAGATCCAGAAACTGGCAGGCACTTTTTCGCTCGCGTCCCAGACGATTGAAAAATTGAAGTACTCTAGCAGGATGGCGGCGAAAGTTGACAACTCGTGCGTTCAGGATGGTTACCAGCTTTACCACCACACATTCATTGTGACGGAAGACGGGGACTGGGCGGTTGTCCAGCAGGGGATGCACGACAGGTTCGCGAGAAGGTACCACTGGCTTTCGGAAGACGTGGAGAGCTTTGTGGAAGAACCTCACTCTGGCATCGCAGGCGACCGCAGGGAAGAAGTTGTTCTGGACATGACCGCGCGCGAGAGCGGGGAGGCGCGCAAAGCTAGCGTCGATTTGGTGAATGACAACCCGAAACATCTGCTGCCCCACGTCCGAGAGGCCGAGCAGCGCTCGCTCGACGATTACTTTGGGGAGCCCGCAGGTTAAAAAGCTGGTCATGCCGGCCCACCACGAGATAACAAAATTGACGGAGCAGACGGTGGCGGCGCTGCAGAAAGCTTACGAGATACAGCCTGAGAACTACGAGGAGCTGGTCGCTATCAGGGGGATAGGGCCGAAAGCTGTCCGGGCGCTGGCGCTTGTCTCGGATTTGATTTACGGGAAGCCGCCGTCATGGAAGGACCCGGAGAAGTTCAGCTTCGCACACGGCGGCAAAGACTCGATACCGTTTCCAGTGGACAAGCCGACGTACGACAGGACAAACGAGATCTTGGAAAACGCGATTCAGGAAGCGAAGGTTGGGCAAAGAGAGAAGATTCGCGCCATCAGAAGACTGCATAAGTTTCTGGGATGAAGTTTTAAGGGACGGTGCCCAGATTTTATTGGTCCCGCGACCCGCGGTAAGGTGTCCATAAAGCACCCCGCAAACTCAGCCTGGTTAGAGTGGTCGGCTGTAGACCCAAAAGATGGTGACCGACATGTCGGGAGTTCAAATCTCCCCCGCGGGACCACACATTTAAAACCATGAACAAAATTGATTGATTGGATGGCAAAGATAATGGCGGTCGAGGACGGCCCGGACATCCTGGCCCTGATAGAAAAAATACTGAAAAAGGCGGGCCATGACTTCGTGGGCTGCCCGACAGGAGAGGAGGCCCTTGAAAAATTTGGGAAGGAGAAGCCTGACCTGGTCCTGCTCGACATAATGCTGCCCGGGATCGATGGCTACGACGTCTACAAAAAGATGAAAAACATCAGGAAAGACCAGAAGATCGCCTTCCTGTCCGCCCTCGACATAAGCGCGAAGGCCCAGGTGCGGCTCTTCAGCATGGGTTCCCCCACCTACATCTCCAAGCCATTCACTCCGGACGAGCTGCTCGCCAAGGTACGCAGCCTACTTGAGAAATAGCCTGTTTTCAAAAACAGCGCTCCACCAAGTGTTTTATCCCCGCGCGCCAAAACAAAAACGGTGAAATGGACATCATCTACATAGTCCTCGTGGTGCTCAGCATGCTAGTGCTTTTCGAGCTCGCGGTCATCATAAACTCGCTGCGATACACCAGGCAGCTCCTCAGGATAAAGGACAAGCATGAGGCCGAGATTAGGAAGGCCCACGAGAAGCTGAAGTCGGTGGACAAGCTCAAGACCGAGTTCATGAACATCGCTGCCCATGAGCTGAAGACGCCTCTCGTCCCGATGGTGGGCTACCTCCACCTCATCGACAAAAAGAAGCTGGACAGCGAGGACAGGGAAAACCTCGACATTGCCATAAGGAACACCCAGAGGCTGCAGAGGCTCGTCGCCGACATCCTGGACATCGCCAAGCTGGAGTCGAAGGTCATGAAGTTCAACATTGAGGACATCCAGCTGACAACCCCGATAAAAGACGCGGTCTCGAGCGCGGCGCCGTTCGCCAAGGAGAAGAAGATTTACCTCCGCGCCAATGTGCCTGAAAAGCTGCCGGCAGTCCAGGGCGACGCCATGAGGATCGCCCAGGTGCTGACGAACCTCCTGAACAACGCCATCAAGTTCACAGACAAGGGCGGGGTGACGCTCAGCGCCAAGAAAAGCGGGAAAAACGTGCTCGTGGAGGTGGCCGACACCGGCATCGGCATAGGAAGGAAGGACGTCTCAAAACTGTTCACAAAATTCTACCAGGCCGACACCTCAGGGAAGAGAAAGTACGGTGGCACTGGGCTGGGGCTGGCCATCTGCAAGGAGATAGTGAAGGCACACAAGGGGGACATCTGGGTGAAGAGCAAGCTTGGGAAGGGCTCGACCTTCGCTTTCAGGCTGCCATTAAAGGGGTGAAACAATGGTGAAAATAATCGCGGTGGACGACGAACCGGACATACTTCAGCTGCTTGAGCGGGTCTTCAAGAAGGAGGGCTTTGAGTTCATCGGCTTCCTGGATGGCGCAGAGTTCCTCAAAAAATACCTGAGGGAAAAGCCCGACCTGGTCCTGCTTGATGTGATGATGCCGAAGATCGGCGGAAGGGAAATTTACAAGAAGCTTAAGGAAACCAACAAGCACCAGAAGGTGGCGTTCCTCACGGTTCTCGAACCATCCCCCGGAGAAACAGAGGTTTACATCGAGAAGCCTTTCGAGCCGGGGGATCTCATAAAAAAGGTCAGGGCACTCGTCGGGAAGTAGTTTGGGCCGGCTGCGCAAATGGATTTATATTCTGGCGGCGCAGATTAATTGGGTTGGCGGCCAAGGCGGCGGGGAAATACCCGGTCCCGTTCGATCCCGGAAGTCAAGCCTGCCAGCGATTCGGGTTGTACTGCCCTGCGAGAGCGGGCGGGAAGCTCGAGACGCTGCCAGCCCACTTTGAAAAGTTTATTATCTGTTGGGACAACACAATTTCGGGCCCCGGTGGTGTAGCCCGGACTAACATGCAGCCCTGTCGTGGTTCTACCGCAGTTAGGCTGCGCCGCGGGTTCGAATCCCGCCCGGGGCGCCTTTTCACATGAAAAACCGCCAACTCTGCAGAAATGCGAAATCAGAAATGTTTAAAAGGCTATCCGCGCTCGTTAAAAAAGAGCGGGGAAGTTTTGAGCCGCTTTCTGGGCCCGTAGCGCAGTCTGGCTAGCGCACCGGCCTTTTAAGCCGGTTGTCGAGGGTTCGAATCCCTCCGGGCCCGCCTGCGGGGCTCTAAAATGGAAGAAGCAAAGAAAGAATATGTGCTGCGGCACGTGCTCGTGCCTAAACACGAGGTCCTGTCAAAAGAGGAGGCGGAAGAGTTGCTGAAGAAATATACGATACTGCCGGCCCAGCTGCCTTTCATAAAAAACACAGACCCTGCCGCCGCGGCTGTGGGGGCAAATCCAGGGGACATCGTGAAGATAACGCGGGATAGTCCCACAGCAGGGAAAGCGGTGACCTACAGGTATGTGGTGGAGGAGTGAACTTGGACACTTGGCCTGTCGTCGAAGCTTTCATAAAGGAGAAGGGGCTCGTGCGCCAGCACCTAGACTCTTACAACTACTTCGTCGATCACGGGCTGCAGCAGGTCACTGACGAGGTCGGCGGGATAGACCTC
Source organism: Hadarchaeota archaeon (SeqCode) (assembly GCA_040757795.1). Taxonomy (GTDB): domain Archaea; phylum Hadarchaeota; class Hadarchaeia; order Hadarchaeales; family Hadarchaeaceae; genus DYTO01. The sequence goes on from JBFLWG010000024.1 coordinate 11,715, forward strand.
GACATCGAGGGGGTAAAGGTGAAGTTCGGGAAGGTGATGCTGGGCGAGGCCTCAATAAGCGAGGCCGACGGCTCCGTGCCGGAACTCTGGCCTTGCGATGCCAGGATAAGGAACCTGAGCTACACCGTCCCTGTCTTTCTCGAGATGTTTCTAGTCAGGGGGGGAAAAGAATCCCCGCCGCAGGAGGTCTACATCGGCGAGCTCCCCGTCATGGTAAAGTCCAAAAAATGCCGACTGTGGGGAAAGAGCTACGACGAGCTGATTGACGACGGCGAGGACCCATACGATCCTGGAGGTTACTTCATCGTCAACGGTTCCGAGCGCGTGATAGTGGCACAGGAGGACCTTGCTTCAAACTCCGTCCTCGTGGAGAGGGACGAGCGGGTGGGCACAGAAGTGGCGAAGGTCTTCTCCACCCACAGAGGGTTCAGGGCCCTCGTTGTGGTTGAGAGAAAGAGGGATGGCCTGCTCAGGGTGGCGTTCCCAGCCGTCCCTGGCCAGGTGCCCCTGATCATCCTGCTCAAAGCTCTCGGGCTTGACAGCGACAAGGAAATAGTCGAAGCTGTTTCCGACGACCCCGAAATCATAAGGGAACTGTTCGAGAACCTTCAGGAAGCCAGCGAGGTGAAAACCAAGGACGACGCCTACGACTACATAGGGAAAAGGGTGGCCATCGGGCAGCCCAGGAGCTACAGGCTGCAGAGGGCCCAGGAAGTCCTTGACAAGTACCTTCTGCCTCACATCGGGACCAAGCAGGGCGACCGACTGAACAAGGCCCACTACATCGGGAGGATGGCCGAGCAGGTTATAGAGTTGGCCATGGGCAAGAGGGGCATCGACGACAAGGACCACTACGCCAACAAGAGGCTGAAGCTCGCCGGCGACTTGCTTGAGAACGTCTTCAGGCTGGCATTCCTCAACCTCATGCGCGACATCAAGTACCAGCTAGAGAGGTCCGCCTCAAGAGGACGGGAGCTTGACCTAAAGACTGCCGCCCGCGCAGACGTCCTTACGGAGAGGATAAGACACGCGCTGGCAACCGGCAACTGGCCTGGCGGCAGGACCGGCGTGAGCCAGCTTCTCGACAGGACCAACTACATGGCCACAGTATCACACCTCAGGCGCGTGGCATCCCCCTTGAGCAGGAGCCAGCCCCACTTCGAGGCCAGGGACCTCCACTCGACCCACTGGGGGAAGATTTGCCCGTCTGAAACTCCGGAGGGGCCAAACTGCGGGCTGGTGAAGAACCTCGCCCTCACCGCCGAGATATCCACCGGGACCGACGAGGGGAAAGTCGAGCGTATTTTGCACAAGCATGAAGTCTCAAAGATAACAAAGACCAGCGAGAGAAAGGGCAAGACCACCGTCTCCCTGAACGGGAGGCTGGTCGGAATCGTGGAGGACGGAAGGAAGCTCGTAGACGAAATCCGGAAACAAAGGAGAAAAGCCATCTTGGACGAGCAGGTCAACGTGGCGTACAGGGAGGATCTTGAGGAGGTCAGGGTCAACACAGACGCCGGAAGGGTCAGACGCCCGGTCATAGTTGTGGACGCTGCGAAGCCCAAACTGACCGCAGAACTCGTGGAAAAGGTAAAGAGCGGGGCGCTTCCCTGGGGAGGGCTGATCCAAAGCGGGGCGGTAGAATATCTGGACGCGGAAGAGGAGGAGAACTCCTACATTTCTGTTGACGAAAAAATCCTGACTGCCGAACACACCCACATGGAGCTGCACCCCCTCGCAATACTTGGGATCGGCACGGCTCTGGTCTGCTACGCTGAACACAACCAGTCGCCGCGCAACACCTACGGCGCCAACATGGCGAAACAGGCGCTCGGCCTCAACACGACAAGCATCCACAAGCGCGTCGACACCAGGGGGTACTACATGCACTACCCGCAGGTCCCGTTGGTTTGCACCAAAGTCATGGACGCCGTCGGCTTCGACAGCAGGCCCGGAGGGCAGAACATCGTCGTGGCCATCTCGACCTACGGCGGCTACAACATGGAAGACGCGGTGGTCATGAACAGAAGCTCGATAGACAGGGGGATGGGCCGGGTCACGTTCTACAGAATCTACGAGGCGGAGGAGGGCCGCTACCCTGGAGGCCAGGTGGACAAGTTCGAGGTGCCTGGCGAGGAGATCAGAGGTTACGCAGACTCGAGCCTCTACCGGAACTTGGGAGAGGAAGGAATCATCGAGGTGGAGACACATGTCCGCGGCGAGGAGGTTCTCATAGGCAAGACAAGCCCGCCAAGATTCATTGAGGAAATAGATGAGTTCGGCCTCGCGATGGAGCATGGGCGGCGCGAGAGCTCCATCAGGGTGAGGCCTAGCGAGGTGGGGTTTTCCGACCAGGTCATCATGAGCACCACACAGGAGGGGCACAAGTTCGCCAGGGTCCGGATAAGGGACCCACGCATCCCTGAGATAGGGGACAAGTTCGCGTCCAGGCACGGCCAGAAGGGTGTCATAGGCATAGTCTTGGACGCATGCGACATGCCGTTCACGGCCGACGGGATAATCCCCGACATCGTGATCAACCCGCACGCCTTGCCGTCGAGAATGTCTGTGGGGCAGCTGCTGGAGATGATGGCCGGGAAAGCGGGGGCGGCGGCCGGAACAAGGATGGACGGCACTCCCTTCAGCGGCATACCTGAGAACCAACTGCGGGAGATGCTGAAGAATTACGGCTTCAAGTCCACTGGCAAGGACGTCTTGTACAACGGCGTGACGGGGGAGATCATACCTGTTGAAATTTTCATCGGGGTCTGCTACTACCAAAGGCTCCATCACATGGTCGCGGACAAGATCCACGCCAGGGCACACGGCCCCGTCCAAGTCCTTACCCACCAGCCCACTGAAGGCCGGGCGAGGGAAGGCGGGCTGAGGTTCGGTGAGATGGAGAGGGACTGCCTGATCGGGCATGGGGCCGCCATGCTCCTGAAAGAAAGGCTGCTCGACGCATCCGACAGACACACGGCACTCATCTGCGGGAGGTGCGGGGACTTTGCGTTTTACGATAGGAAAAAGGACCGCGCCTACTGCCCGCGCTGCGAGGAGGATTCCGAGGTCCACAGCGTGGAGATATCTTACGCTTTCAAGCTACTGGCGGACGAGCTGAAGTCTCTGGGCCTTTTCCCGAAGGTCAGGCTCAGGGACAGGGTGTAGGTGAAAAAATGAGAAGCCCGAAAATGATTGACAGCATAGACTTCGGCTTGATGTCCCCAGAAGACATCAGGAAAATCTCGGTCACAAAGATCGTCACGGCCGACACCTATGATGACGAGGGCTACCCGATTGAGAGGGGCCTTATGGACCTTAGGCTCGGGGTGGCCGATCCCGGGCTCAGGTGCAAAACATGCGGGTCAAAGGCCGGCGACTGCCCAGGCCACTTCGGGCAGATAGAGCTTGCGAGGCCGGTCATCCACATTGGGTACGTCGAGACAGTCTACGACATCCTCAGGGCCACATGCAAGTTCAAGGACTGCGGGAGGATCCTCCTGAGCCCGTCAAAGATGGAGAACTACAAGCAAAGGATAGAGGCTGAAAGGCGGGCGGGCGGGAAGTGGTGGAAGGTCGCAGCGGAAGCCACCCGTCACGCGATGGCCGCTGAAGTGTGCCCGCACTGCAAGCAAAAACAGCCCGCGATCAAGTTCGAGAAGCCGACTTCTTTCATAGAGGAGAAGAACTGGCTGTCCCCAAGCGATGTGAGGGAGAGGCTGGAGAGGGTAAAAGACGAAGACCTCCCCCTTCTCGGAATAGACCCAAAGGTCGCAAAGCCAGAGTGGATGGTGATGAAAGTGGTCCCGGTCCCCCCTGTGACGGTCCGGCCGAGCATAACCCTCGAATCAGGAGTTCGGTCAGAGGACGACCTGACCCACAAGCTGGTGGACATCATAAGGATAAACCAGCGGCTGGCAGAGAACATAGACGCTGGCGCACCCCACCTGATAATTGAGGACCTTTGGGAGCTTTTGCAGTACCACGTCACAACATATTTCGACAATGCCATCTCAGGGGTGCCGCCTGCCAGGCACCGCTCGGGAAGGGTGCTCAGAACCCTCGCCCAGCGCCTCAGGGGGAAGGAGGGAAGGTTCCGCGGGAACCTGTCGGGGAAGCGCGTGGACTTTTCGGCGAGGACTGTTGTTTCCCCCGACCCGAA
>JBFLWG010000025.1:0-15363 GCA_040757795.1 Hadarchaeota archaeon (SeqCode)
GCTCTCTCTGGTTATCGAGCTTCCCACTACATTGGTGAGGCATGCAACCTTTGCCCCAGTTGATTTTGCCACCCTGATGGCTTTCAAGGTGTCAGCCGTTTCCCCTGATTGGGTAATCGCTAGCACGACGGTGTTTTCGTCCGACCGGCAGCTCTCTTGGAACTCCGAGGCTATCACAGGCTCCACCGAGAAGTCGGCGAGCTTGGCGAAGGCGTACTTCGCGACGAGGGCGGCATGGTGGGAGGTACCGCAGGCCACTATGTAGACACGCCTGGCTTTGAGCAGGAACTTGGCGAGCTTCTCGATGTTCTCAGGCTCCGCCCTTAAGGTGTCCCTGATGGCGTCAGGCTGCTGCATGATCTCCTTGAGCGTGAAGTGGGGGTAGCCCATCTTTTCCGCCATCTCGACTGTCCATTTGATGAGAGTCGGCCTCTTCTTCACGATTGCCCATGACTTGAAATTTCTAACTTCCACCCCCCTTGATGTCAACAAAGCAATTTCGCCGTCTTCCAGTGGGATGACATTTTTTGTGTACTGCAGGACCGCGGGTATGTCGGACGCCAGGAACATCTCCCCCTTCCCAACCCCAACCACTAGCGGGCTCTCCTTCCTGGCCGCGACTATTTTTTCCGGCTCGCTCGCGCAGATGATGCCAAGCGCGAAGCTGCCTTTGAGTTTCTTCAGCGCCGCCCTGACTCCGGCCTCGAAGCCCTTTTCCTCGCCCATGAAGTGGGAGATTAGATTTGGAATCACCTCGCTGTCGGTCTCTGACGAGAATCTGTACCCCTTCTTCTGGAGGAAGCCCCGCAACTCCTCGTAGTTTTCTATTATTCCGTTGTGAACCACCGCGACCTTCCCTGAGTTGTCGAGGTGGGGATGGGCGTTCGCTTTGGAGGGGACGCCGTGGGTGGCCCATCTAGTGTGCCCTATCCCGATTTTGCCCGGCAGGCCGCCAAGGTTGAGCTTTTGATTTATCTCGGATATCTTTCCCTTCTCCTTCTTCACATGGAACCCCTGCGAGACGGTCGCGATGCCAGCCGAGTCGTAGCCTCGATACTCTAGCCTTTTCAGAGACTCCAGAAGCACAGGCGCCGCAAGCTTCTTCCCGACGTAACCCACTATTCCGCACAAGTCAATTCCCAGCGAATATCTGCCCACTAGCTCTTAAGGTTCAGCTTTGCGGAGGCTTTTTTTAGCTCTTTTTCCAGCAGGTCGTGCACGAGCTTCCCGTCAGCCCGCCCCCTCGCCTTCTCCATGACCAGCCCCATCAGTGGGGAGATGGCCCCCTTCTTTCTTTCCCTGACGAGCTCTATGTTGGACGCCACCACATCCGTCACCAGCCTCTCCAGCTCTGCCCCGCCGATGGACGTGATCTTCAGCTGTTCCACGGCGCCGAGCACACCTATCCCACGGGCGACGAGCCTCATCACGTCCGGCAGGGCTTCCTTCGCCATCTTGCCGTTCTTGACCCACTTGAATGTCTCGATCAGGTCCGCCTTTTGCAGTCCTTCCACCCTCACGCCTTCCCGCCTTAGGCTCACGATGGTCTCCTCGAGTGCCGTGGCAATCAGGATCGGGTCTGCCTTCGTCTTGGCAGCGATCTCCTCGAATAGCTTCAGGTTTTCCGACATTGTCATGCGCCAGGCCAGTTCCCTGCTCAGCTTGTACTGCTTCATCAGGCGGTCCCGCCTGTCAGCAGGCAGCTCTGGCAACTTAGCCCTGATTTTCCTCATCAGAGATGGGGTGATCACGATGGGTGGGATGTCAGTCTCAGGGTACATCCTGCTGGCCCCAGGGAGAGGCCGCATGAACTCCGTGTTCCCGCCCAGTAGCGCCCGGCGCGTCTCCTCAGGGACGCCAACGAGCGCCTGGTTTGACCGGTCAACGACCGCTTTCAGGCCAGCTTCCGCTTTTTCTCTTGAGTCCGCTATGAAAACAACCGCGTCGCTTTCGGCCGCGCCGGTAGCCTCCCTCAGCCTCTTGACCTCCTCCTGTGATATCCCGTACGCCGGCATCTCGTCGGTGTGGAAGAGCCCGCCGACCTTCCCGTACAATTTTGCATAGTCTGAAAGCTCGGTGCCGAACCTTCTCCCAGGCTGCAGCTCCCTTCCCAGCAGCCCTGAAAAGTTCCGAAGGTTAACTGCCAGCACCACCCCACCCGACTTCAAGGAGTTTTGCATGACCTTGGATTCAGTTGATTGGAAGGCCCCGCCCACGTCGAAGAATTTTTTCTCAAGCTCGGAGGCGCCCCGTTTTTTCAGCTCTTCTCGAATGTCGATGAGCGCCAGCTGCCTGTGCACCTCGCGCTCGATCACAGCCGATATCAGGGCCAGATCCTGCACCCCCTTGATCTCCTGCCGCGCCCCGCCCGCTATCGAGATGTTGACATCCTGCCTGATTGTGCCGATTCCCCGCCTGACCTTCCCGGCCACCCGCAGTATCTGCCCAAGGTAAAGGGCGGCCTTTGCGGGTGTGTGTGGGTCGGAGAAGTCCGGTCCGGTGGCGATCTCCACAAGAGGGATGCCCAGCCTGTCCAGCCTGTAGTCCACGCGCTCCACGCCCTCGCCCATCTTTCTCGCCGCGTCCTCCTCCAGGCAGATGGAAGGCAGCCTGAAGCTTTTGCCGTCCGCCTCTATCGCGCCGTCCGTAGCCACAAGCATCGTCCTCTGGAAGCCCGCGGTGTTGCTCCCGTCGATGACAATCTTCCTCATCACGTGCACCTCGTCCACAGGCTTGGCGTTGAGCAGCGTTGCAAGCTCTAGCGCGATGTCGAGCGCCTCCCCGTTCACTGGGTGCGGCGGCTCCTCGTCAAGCTCGACCAGGCACACGCTGCCGGTATGGACCTGGTAGTTGAACCTCTTCCCCTTTATGGCCTCAGCGAGGGCGGCCCTGTCGACCTCCCCCATCTCGCTCTGGGCAGGGCGCAGTCTTCTCATCACCTCTAGGTTCGGCTCGTCCTCCTTGAGCTTGGAAGGACAGTTGCAGAACAGCTTGCTGGTGTCAAGCTCTTGGTGGATTTCGAACCCGACTTTCAGGCCGAGCTTGCCGTAGTCCAGCTCCATCAATCCACCCAGTCTTTCCAGGAGAGGGACGGCTTAATGAAGACATCGACTCTTGTCCTTGGAGTCATCTCGCCCGCCAGGTTGGTCATCATTGTATCTTTCACTTTTTTCTTGTCCTTGCTCTGCCCTAGCGCCCACATCAGCTTCACCCATGCCACCTCTGGGAGCATGTCTTCGCCCGGAATCACCCCCATGTTAAGCAGGTCGCGGCCGGTGGAGTAAACCTTCATGTCGACCCTCCCCCACAGGCACTGTGATGTCATTACGACTGGCACACCATTTTGGGTTGCGCGTTTGATTCCGGCGAAAAGCGATTCGGGCGCATGACCCAGGCCTGTTCCCTCGAGTACTATCCCCTTGTCTCCAGCTTCAAGCATACCGAATATCGCGCCGGAAGACATGCCAGGGGTTGCTTTTAGGAGCGCGACCATTGGTTCGAATTTTCCAGCCAGTTTCACCTTCCCGCCAGAGGTGGCGCGGTTGTAGTCATCCCGGAGGATTTTCAACTCTCCCCCTCGGACAATCGCGGTTGGAATGTCGTTAACGCTTTGGAAAGCATCGCGGCGGCTGGTATGGCACTTCCTGACCTTCGTCCCCCGATGAACGAAACAAAAATCATCTTCAGTGCCGCCGTGCATAACCACCGAAACTTCGGCTATGTCGGACTTGGCGGCCACCGTTATTGCCGAGATCAGGTTCATGGCGGCGTCGGAGCTCGGCCGGTCGGACGACCTTTGGGAGCCCACCATGACCACAGGGCGGAAGAGTCCATTGAGCATGAAGCTTAGCGCGGCGGCGGTGTAGCTCATCGTGTCAGTGCCGTGAGCGATGATCACTCCTGTCGCGCCGCCGTTTATCTCATTTGTGACTGTTTTTCCTATCTTCACCCAGAGCTCGGGCGTCATGTGCTCGCTGAAGACGCTGCAGGCCTCGACGACTTTGATGTTGGCTATCTCAGCAACCTCGGGCACGGCGCTGTAGATCTCCTCGGCCGTGAAGGCGGGGTAGACTGCGCCGGTCCTGTAGTCGACCCTGCTGGCGATGGTGCCGCCCGTCCCGATGATTGTGACGTTCGGCTTGGAGGGGTCGTGCGAGATTTTTAGTTTTGGAACGGACAGCTTTGGCGGAGAGCCCTTCTCAATTAGTGTGATTTTGGTTTTCTCGTCAACGCGAGCCCCGACGTTGTACCCGCTCGCCAGCTTTATCACGAGGTGCCCCGCATCGCCGAGTTCTATCCTCGGCATCAGCACTCCTTCGTAAGTCTTATCGGAGACTTCGACTCGGATTTTGTCTCCTACGCTCACGGAGGCGGATTCCAGAAGACGCTGTGCCTTGCCTCGGTATCCTGACATGTTCACCAGCTTACCTGACGCCGGCTGGCTTAAATTATTGCCCCTCACAAAAGTTTAAACTCTGGATTCCAATCAAAACTGGTGCGGATGTAACTCAGCCTGGGAGAGTGTCGGGCCACGCTGAGAACACTCGCGTGGGGCAAAACTGAAGTTCCCAGGAATGGGCTCGGACATCCGAATGCCGGGGGTTCAAATCCCCCCATCCGCACCACATAAAATCATCCCGGCGCGACCTCCCGTTTTAAATCAACCGGCACCGAGAGTTTGGGGGAGTACATGAAGATTGATCTGATAGGAAAGAGCGTGAACGCCCCCAAGTTCCTCGGGGCGCTGGAAAAAGACCACGGCTGGTTCACGTCATACACCATACTGCTCGCAGAGAAACACTTCGAGGACCCCGAGAGCAAGAAGATCTTCGTCGCGGTGGCCCTACTAGGGGACTACCTCTGGGACATCCAGACGGTCAGGTTCGAGGAAGTCGTTTACGAGGCGGAGAGGACGAAGAGAAAGAAGATCGAGTCGCCCCCCGCGGCCGTCCTCGACAAGACAGTCGCCGAGCTCAACGCCGCCTACGAGAAGTCGAAAGAGCTGCCGGCAAAAATCAGGAAGCGGCTTGTTGAGACGCAGGAGACCCAGGAAGGGGCGCCCGAGGAGCTACCTCGATAGCTCCCTTGCCCTCGCAGCCGAAGCCTTCACGGCCTTTTTTATCGCTTCGGCGACCTTCCTCTCCTCAAGAACCTTCATGCCCTCGATGGTCGTGCCCTTTGGGGTGCACACCAACTGGATGAGCTCGTCGGGCGTCATCCCCATGCTGATGAGGTCGGCGGCCCCCTTCACGGTCTGTGACGCTAGAGCCAGCGATATCGCCCCGTGCAGCCCCAGCTCCTCCCCCGCCTCGGCCATGGCCTTGATGAGGTGGGCGACGTAGGCCGGGCCGCTCCCGCTCAGCCCCGTCACTGCATCCATCAGCGGCTCCTTCACCTTGAAGGCGATACCGATGCTCCCGAGCAGCCTTTCCACCAGCCTGCCGTCGGACGCCCTCGCGCACCCCCCTAGGCAGTAGCAGGACGCCATTTCGCCGATTGACCCCGCGATGTTTGGCATGATTCTGATCACCCTAGCGTAGGTTCTCTCTTCGATGAACCTCGTTGACACCCCAGCGGCGATTGAGATGAAGAGCTTCCCGCGCGAGACGGTTTTCGTTTCTCTGAGGACGGCTTCCACGTCTTTTGGCTTCACGGAGATAAAGACCACGTCAGAAATTTTGACCAGAGCTTCATTTCCCCGGACCGCCTTGATTCCAAGGGCCCGCACAGCATCGAGCTTCTTCGGGTCGGTTTCACTCACGGCTACCTGGGAAGGCTCGAGAGCTATTGACTTCAGCATCCCCTTCAGGAGTGAAATCCCCATTTTTCCCGCCCCTATGAAGCCTACCTTCATGGACTCCCTGCCAATCTCCCTCGCGGATATTAAAGAGGTGGCCCAACAATTAAATTGGGCCGCCGTGGCTCAGTCGGTAGAGCGACGCCTTGGTATCTCGCACAAAAAGGCGTAGGTCGCGGGTTCGATTCCCGCCGGCGGCTCCACGCTTTAGGGCCGACAATATTTTTGCGTTGTAAAAAAGAGGTTTCTAATCCAAGATTTTTTTGATTACTTTGGTGATGTTTCTTTTCAACGACTCAGGAGTCTTCAGTGAATTGAGGTAGTTCCGGCATTCCCTTTGGTGTGAAGGAGGAAGTCTATCGAAAGCCATTTTTGCTTTCTTGTTTCTTGACAACGCCAGTTTGAACTCATCGGGCATTGGCACGACTCTCGGTTCAGTGTCCAGCCCCAGAGAGATTGCGACACTATCTCCCACGTCAACCCTCGCATTCTTTCTCATCTCAGTGTTGACGTAGAGTACGTGTCTCCCGGAGCCAACAGGAACCAGAGTAGCCCTGATGGAAGTTCTGTTGATAGTCCCTTTCACAGGGACGTAACCTTTCCCCCCAAAACTTTCGCTCACCCTCTTGGGAACGCCCACGTACAGGTTTATTCCTTTCTTCCGGAGTTCTGCTACAAATTTAATCATGCAACCGCCTTCGTTTTTGTGTAGCCCCTCACGCCTCGTGCCCCGACGACGCCCAAAGCTCTGCAATCCAATTTTTTCTCGCGCGGGTGTGTTTTTTTCTCTGTTTGAGTAGGAAAATGGCAAAAGCCACAAGCAGCGCCAAGAAGATGATGGTGGCGTTTGTTAAGAATGCAAAAGCCGGGTTAGATGGCTCTGTAATCCACCTCGCGTACCTGCTGCCCCAGTCTGCCAGGAACATGTTTTCTATAGCCGATGCCATCGTGGTATCCTCAAAGTAGACCCCTATCTCGCGCCGGCTGAACATGGAGGTGCTACCCCAGTTGGCGCTGCCCACGTAGGCTCTCGCCCCATCGGCCACGGCAGTCTTGCTGTGGTAGACTCCGTAATTCGAAAGTCCCGCGTACTTGACCTCAGTGTTGGGCGACTGGTCAAGCTTCAGCAGTACAGGGTAATCCGACACGCCGCTGTAATCCCTGTCCACAATTATCTTCACGTCAACCCCGCGAGCCCCAGCATTCTCTACCGTGGTTGGGAGTGCTGAAGGCGAGCCGGAGATCACGTACATCGGGACGCGTAGGGTTTTGTTGGCGGAGTTTATCACGCTCAGAACAACATCATAGGTCTTCGGCACCCAGCTGAGAGACCCCACAGGCGTCACGACCGGCTTTATCCAGCCGACCGTCCACCCGTTCTCGAACCCCGGCTGGTTCTCGTTGTCTGTCCACCCAGCCTCGAACACAGTATCGAGCGCCCGGGCGAAGCTCCCGCCCCTCACGAGCACGCCGATGTTGCGGCTGGTCGTCATGCCGGAGGTGCTCAAGTTGGCGCTGCTCACGCAGGCGGCCTCGTTGTCCACTATAACAACTTTGGAGTGCATGAGCCACCGCGAAGGCCTTATCTCGATGTTCTCGTGCGCGTCCAGGTTGTCGAGCATCGCGCGCGAGGACGGGCTATCGGTGGTCAGCCCCGTGTAAATCTCATTGTCCATCAAAATCCTCACCCTCACCCCCCGGGACGCCGCCCTCCCCACGGCGTCAACGATGTTGGCGACCGGGCCGCTTGTGTACTTGTATATTGTGTAGACTTCCATGTCAACGGAAATCCGCGCGTTGTCAATCAGCCCCACTATCACATCCGGGATGTTGCTGATGGCCGGGTTGTCAAATCCTTCCGGCGCCACCTCGATGATTTCGGCATAGATGTTGTCTTTCGTGGCGCTTGAGCCCAGGAACGGGTATTGGATATAGGCAGGCGCCGTGATGAACTGGATTGCACCAGCTGACGCCATGGATGTGCCAGCCATGATTATGAGCAGTATCGCGGCTCCTTTCAGCTTGATTTTACCACCGTTTCACGTTCACCAAGGGGGCGGAAAAAGTTATTTTTCGCCAAATTTTGTGCGACATCAGAGTTTTAAACTGGCGCGGGCAGGACATAGTGGTCGAGGGTGGAAGATTGGACACGCAGACAAAAGTGGTTCTGATGTTCACAGCGGCAGGGTCGGCAGCCGGCGCGATTTCGGGAGTCCTGGCCAGCTCGCTCTTGGCAGCAGGGGTCGCGCTGCTTTTCTTCTACCTGGTTTTCAGGCTGGCTCCGCAATACCTCCAAATAAACCCGGCAGAGTTCCCGAAGAAGAAGCTGGTGATGACCGGCTTCTCGGCCCATTTCGTGATGTGGCTGATCGTCTGGGTGCTGGTCTACGCTCTGAAGCTCGGTCGCTGACCGCCCGCCGACTCCCAACTCCCGGATTTTCTCCTTTATAAACCCACTTCACCCAAAGCTTCGGCGGGGAAAGTGGAAGAAAAGTCAATGGGTAGGATCAGCCTCGCATGTTCTATAGCGGGGCTCGCAGCAATATACGCCGCAGCCGCCGCAGCGAGGCCACAGCTCACATCCATCGCCAGCATCGACAACAACTTCATCGGCCTGGATGTTGTGGTGTCCGGGCAGGTTATGGAGCTGAAGGAAAGCAGGGACAACCACCTCTTCGTGAAGCTCAGGGACTCCTCGGGAGGCGTCGCCAGCGTCCCGATTTTCTCGAGGACCAGGGCTGAGCTTGAGGCGATAGAGCTGCTGGACGTGCTTGAGGTCAGGGGGGAGGTTACCCTTTACAGGGGAGAGCTTGAGGTCGTCCCGGCGGAGGCCAGGGACGTGAAGGTGATCCACACGGCCCCGCTCGGCATATCCGGCATCACAAGAGAGAACGCGGGCTCGCCGGCCAAGGTCCAGGGGGTCGTTGCCGAGAGGGAAATAGTCGGCAGCGGCAGCGTGATTTTCACCCTGAGGGAGAACGGCTCGAAGCTCCCTGTCTACGTCTCGAGCTGGATAGTGGACGACGGCATCCCTGAAATCCATGTCGGCGACACATTGAGGGCGAGTGGCTGGCTGCAGCTGTACAACGGTGAGATCGAGCTGAAGGTGGCCGGGGCTTCCGACTTACAGGCGGTAACTTGAATGCTGGAGATCTTGGCCCTGGCGCTGGCCGGTGTGGGGCTCGGGATAGTGACGGGCCTCATCCCAGGCGTCCACGTGAACAACATAACTCCGTTCTTCGTCGCGCTCGCGGCGGGGTCTGGGTCTCTCGAGCTGGCCGCTCTGATCGTTGCGATGTCGATTGCAAATGTTTTCATAAGCTACATCCCCTCAACATTTCTGGGAGCGCCGGAAGCGGGGACCGAGCTTTCAGTCCTACCGGCCCACAGGCTACTGCTTGAGGGCAGAGGCTACCAGGCCGTCAGGCTCACGACATGGGGCTCCCTCGGTGGCCTGCTTCTGAGTGCCGCCCTTCTCCTGCCTTTTTTGCTCGTTGTTTCCCCGGCCTATTCTTTTCTCCAGCCGAACATGCATTTGCTCCTTATCGCCGTTGTCGCGGTCATGATTTTCATTGAAAAGTCTAGGACGAGGATTTTCTGGGCGACCCTTATCTTCCTAATGTCGGGCCTTCTCGGGCTGCTGGCGCTCGACACCAACGTCCTGCGGGGGGACGCGGCGCTGATGCCCCTCCTGTCCGGCCTTTTCGGGGCCAGCGTTCTCCTCCCCAGCATTGTGGAGGGCAGCCCTCTCCCTGAGCAGTACATCGAGGACGACGAAATCCCCGCCCGCCAGACTATGGTGCCCCTCTGCGCTGGCACGACTGCGGGGGTGGTAACAGGGGTCATCCCAGCGATAGGCCCCTCCCAGGGAACGGTGCTCGCTCAGCTCGCTACTAGGTCAAGCGGTGCGGAGGAGTTCCTTACGGCCGTCAGCAGCGTGAACACATCAAAGACACTCCTTTCATTCGTCGCGCTTTACGCGATAGGGCGGGCGAGGAGCGGCGCGGCCATCGCCGTCGGGGAGATTATGGAAGTCGGCGCGTCGGAGCTGATCTTCTTGGTAGGCGTGGCACTGTTCGCCGGCGGGATAGCCGCAGTCCTCAACCTGAGGCTGGGAAAGCTCGCGGCTAGACGCATGGGGGCCGTGCCTTACCGCCCGCTGTGCGCCAGCGTTCTGGTCCTAATCACGGGGATGGTTGTCTTCTATTCCGGCCCTACGGGCCTTCTGGTCTTCGGGACCGCGACCGTCATGGGGATGTTGCCGGCTTTCTTTCACGTCAAGCGCACCCACTGCATGGGAGTGATAATGCTTCCGTGCATTCTGTACTTTGCGGGAGTCAAGGGCGGGGCCATGGCGGCGATAGGGTTGTGAGATAGTGTTTAAATGTATGTTTAAACATAACAGTAATGGTGTGAACGTGGTCAAGACGATAACTATTAGGAACGACGTTTACGACAAGCTGTCAGCGGTCAAGGGTGTTGACGAGAGCTTCAGCGAGCTGTTCGAGAGGCTCGTGGAGGGGCCGGACCCGATAAAGACATTGAAGCGGCTCAGGGGGTCCATCGAGTTCAAACCTGGGGAAAAAGAAAAGCTGCTTGCCGAAGTCAGGGCACGCAGAGCCGAGCGGAGATCATGATTGTCCTTGACACGGATGTTTTGATAGAAATTTATGATAAGAGGTCAAAGGAGGGAGAGAGCATTTTCAAAAAAATTTCTGAAAGCGGGGAAACCGCAGCAATAGCCGCTGTGAACCTCCACGAAATCCTTTTTGGACTTCGGAAGTATGAAAAGCCCGCCGGGGAAGTTGTACAGCTACCTGTACTCAGCTATTCGAAGGAAGACGCAAGCTTGGCTGCAGAGCTTGAGCTGAAAGCCGAGAAACGTGGAACGCCGGTCTTGAGGACAGACGCTATGATAGCCGCGATGGCGATTAACAACGGCGCGAAACTCCATACATTGAACCTGAGACACTTCAAACCTTTGGAGACTTTTGGGCTCGAGTTGTTCAAATAACATTGCAAACAGCTCGAGCGGGGCCCACCATTTCACCGCTTCTTCCGGCGGCCGGAGGTCAGCATGCGGGCAGTGGTTATGACAAGGGCCACCCCGAGCGCGCCGAATATTCCCTTTTGCTCGATTGGCATCGGCCTTGTGCCGGCTTGGTAAAGCAGCACACCGCCGACTACAATCAGGACTGCTAAAAGCGAAGCATCTTTGTTGTCGAGCTTCTTGTTCAGGGAGTCCCCGATTAGGAAGATGTAGCTAAGCGTCAGAACCGCGCCGACCACGATAAGGGCGATGTCAAGAGGCATCCCGTAGTTGAACCTCGACCCCTCGAGAAGGGAAAAGATACCTGCAACCAGTGCCGCCAGCGCCGCGTACATTTTGGCGTTCAACATTCCACCAAGACTAATGTGATTAAACAGATAAAAAGCATGTTTTTTCGGTGGCATGAGGCTCGTGGCGCTGTGTTCGGGAGGCAAGGACTCTGCCCTAGCCCTCTGGCGGGCGATGGGGCAGGGTCACGAGATCTCATGTGTCCTGGCCATGATTTCTCGCCGGGAGGACTCCTGGATGTTCCACATCCCCAACATAAGGATGGTGGACCTTTTTGCGGAGTGCGCCTGCCTTCCTCTCGTGAAGGTCGAGACGAGCGGGGAGAAGGATAAGGAGCTCTCAGACTTGGAGGGGGCCCTTTCGGAGATTGATGTGGACGGGGTCGTGAGCGGCGCTATCGCTTCCTCCTACCAAAAGAAGAACATAGGCGCCATCTGCTCTAGGCTCGGCCTGGAGTCACTGACTCCACTCTGGGCGGAGAATCCGTTAGACATCCTGCGTGACCTGCTACGCGAGAGATTTGAGGTCATCGTCACCGCAGCGGCCGCGGAGGGCCTCGGGCCGGAGTGGCTGGGCAAAAAACTTGACAAAAACGCAATTGGAGAGCTGGCCGAGCTTGGAAAGGGGCGCGGTATAAGCCCTGTGGGCGAAGGGGGAGAGTACGAGTCGCTGGTGCTGGATGCGCCCTTCTTCAAGTCGAGAATCAGGATACTCGAGGCAGAGACGGTCTGGCACAGTACAAGCGGGTGTTATTTGGTGAGACGTGCAGATATTATCGGTAAGGATGAAAACAGCGCTGGTCTACTCCCCGAAATACCTCGAGCATAACCCGGGATGGGGCCACCCCGAGAGGCCGCAGCGCCTCCAGGCGATAGTCGACGGCTTCAAGAGGGCCGGATTCTGGAACACCGAGAAAGTGAAAGTCGTGGCGCCAAGGCCGGCAGACAAGAAAGACATAGAGCTCGCCCACGACCCTGGCCACGTCTTGCTCGTGAAGAAGCTGAGCCTGTCAGAAAGCCCGATAGACGGCGACACCCCCACCCACAGCAACACTTACGAGATAGCCCTGCTCTCAGCCGGGGGGGCGATAGAAGCGGGACAGCTGGTGGTTTCGGGGAAGTTCGGCAATTCTTTCGCCCTGCTCAGACCTCCCGGTCACCACGCCACGAGGGCGAGGGGCGGCGGCTTCTGCTACTTCAACAACGTGGCCGTGATGGTCAGGCGCCTGATGGCGGGGGGCCTCCAGAGGGCCTTCATCCTGGACTGGGACGCCCACCACGGGAACGGTACTCAGGACATTTTTTACGACGATCCCAGCGTTTTTTACATGTCGATGCACCAGCACCCTAACACCCTTTATCCTGGGACGGGCCAAGTGGAGGAGACAGGGTCTGGTGGAGGAGAGGGGTACAACGTCAACGTCCCGCTTCAGCCAGGGAGCGGCGACGCGGAATACGCCGCAATCATGCGCGAGCTCTTCATCCCGCTGACCGAGCAGTTTCAGCCCCAGATAATCGCAGTGTCCGCCGGCTTCGACGCCCATGCTAGGGACCCATTGACCGCCCTGCAGCTGTCGTCCGATGCCTACGGCTGGATGGCGGCCGCTGTCGTCGCCCAAGCCGAGAAAATCTGCGGTGGCAAGGCTGTCTTCCTCCTCGAGGGAGGGTACGACACCCACGCCCTATCAGAGGGAGTGGTTAACGTCGTAAGGGCAATGCAGGGCGAGAGGTTCAGCACACCGAAGGAAAACCGCCCGGGAGTTATAGACGAGGTGAAAAAGGTTCTTTCAGGGAAGTGGAGTTTCAGGCGCTCAGCCGCCAAGCTCTTTTGAGACCTTCCCGACAGCCTCGACGAACTTCGACACCTCTTCCTCAAGATTGTAGTAGTGGACCGATGCCCTGGCCGTGCCCCCGATTCCCAGGTGCTTCATTGTGGGCTGCGCGCAGTGGTTGCCTGACCTGATGGCAATCTTCTCCAGTTCGTCAAGCATGGCGGCGACATCGTGGAAGCCTAGCCCTTTGATGTTGAAGCTCACCACCCCGCCCCTCGATTCAATGGACGGGGGCCCGTAGACGGCGACGTTCGGAAATTCCTTTATTTTCATCATGATTTCCGTAAGCTTCTTCTCCTGCGCCTCTATTTTTTCAACCCCTATCTCAAGCACATAGTCGCAGGCCCTGCCCAGCCCGATCACCCCCGGGATGTTCGGCGTCCCAGCGTCAAATATTTCCGGGGGTTCTGTGAGTTCGGCCCTGTGGGTTTCAGCGTCAAGCACAATGCCGCCCCCGACAAGCAGAGGTTTCAGTTTCTTCCCGATATCTTTTCTGAAGTAGAGAAATCCAGTACCCTGCGGCCCCAGCAGCCCTTTGTGGCCGGGTGCCGACAGAAAGTCACAGCCGATTTTTTTCACGTCTACGGGCATGTGCCCGACAGATTGTGCGGCGTCAAGGAGAAACAAGATTTCGTGTTCCCTAGCTATTTTTCCAATCTCCCTGACAGGCTGCACGCTTCCGATTGAGTTGGAGATGTGATGGGTGGCGATGAGGCGGGTGTTCTTGTCAATGGCCGCCTCCAAGTCCTCCGGCCTCAGCAGGCACTCACTTGTGGCACCAATCACCTCGAGTTCCACCCCCCTGTCCTGTAGGCGCTGCCATGGGAGCAAGTTCGAGTGGTGCTCAAGTATCGTCGTCACGACCTTGTCACCCCGCTTCAGGCCGAGGCCCTGCGCCACGATGTTTATCCCTTCAGTCGTGTTTTTCGTGTAAGCGATTTCGTCAGGGGCAGCGTTGATCACCTTGGCCACATTCTCCCTGGCGCCCTCGAAGACCTCGGTGGCTTTCCTAGTGGCGCGGTAGAGCCCCCTCCCCACGTTGACCCCGTACTCACGGAAGTACTCGAGCATCGCGGCGATGATAGGCTCAGGTGTTGGGGTTGTCGCAGCATTGTCGAGGTAAATCACCCCTGTTTTCAAGAAAGGGATGTCCCCCCTAACCTGTTCGACGCTTTTAGCCAACTTTTTCACCCTCCGGCCGGTTCAACATGTACTACCACCGATCTTAATTCCGGTATCCTCGCTTTTAACCTGCGTTCGATGCGGGTTGCTATCTCATGCGACTTTTTAACAGTTATCTTCGGGTCGACCTTTATGTGAACATCAGAGTAAATCCTGGACCCGACTCTTCTCGCCCGCAAGTTGTGGCAGCTGATGACGCCCGGCACCCCACAGCAGATCTCCGTTATTTTTTCCATTACTTCCTTCCCAGGCGACTCGCCCATCAGGATGCCCAGGGCGTTTTTTCCTATTCTCATGCTCCAGTAAAAAATCATCGCTGAAATCCCGAGAGCGACAACGGAATCAGCCCAGATCTGGCCCAAAGACACGAAGACCATTCCCACAGCTACAGACGCCGCGGACGCAGCGTCGGCGAGGGAGTTGTAGCCGTCCGCCACCACCGCCACGCTTCTGGCCTTCCTTCCCACGCTTATCTTGTACCAGGCAAGGAGCCCTGAAATGAAGCATGCTACCACTGAGATCAGAATAACTTCAGAAGTCATGGTGATAGTGGTGCCGAACTGGAGCTTGGTGATCGCGATTGAAGCCACCCCTATCCCCCCCAAAAAAAGCACGATAGCAAGCAGTACTGAAACCAGGGTCTCCGCTTGGGCGTGGCCGTACAGATGCCCGCGGTCTGCAGGTTTTTTGGAAATTTTTAGCCCGGCCAGCAGCACCATCGATGTCACTGTGTCCGAAAATGAATCTACAGCTGCGGCGGCAAGGGCGATGCTGCCGGAGAAAAACGCCACGACCATCTCCGCCAGCCCCCTCAAGGTGGTCGCGACCATGGAGACTTTTGTGGCTCTTTCGGCCAGTTCACCTCTCAAATTATCGCTACAATTCGCCTCAAAGCCCTAAAGGGATAGCTGGTTGGATCCTCGTCGGAAAAATCAAAAAACTCTTGTAAGGCTAATTACCTGGACGTTCCCCACACCCGGTATCGAGGCCAGCTTTTTCTCCAAAGGGTCCGTCCCTCCAGCCGCGTCCTGTATCAGCGCTGTGACGTGAAGAGCCTCCAGACCGAAGGCTATTGGCTCTCTGGAAATGGAGTGGACAGCCACGCGTTCCCTGACCATCTTCTCAAGATTGTCAAGGTTGACTTCATCGCTTTCCGGCATCACCCTTATTACCACCGCGACGTCAGCCAACTCCCCACCTCAAGGGCCTGTGAAC
>JBFLWG010000026.1:0-14596 GCA_040757795.1 Hadarchaeota archaeon (SeqCode)
TGGCCTCGTCGTCCACCTCGTAGAGTGCCCTATCAATTTTTACAATTCTCGGCATTCACCACATGATTAGCTTCTCAAAATAAAAATTCCATATGAATGGCTGAATTTATGGTGCAGGGGAGGGGATTTGAACCCCCGAACTCCTAAGAGATCAGATCTTGAGTCTGACGCCGTAGACCTGGCTTGGCTACCCCTGCAATTGAAGCTTTTTGTTTTGGACCTAATTAAATTGAGTGACATGACGGAGTTTGAGCCTCGCCAAGCATTCGAGCACGTGGACAGGCTGGCGTACGATATAGGCCCACGGCTGGCCGGAAGCCGCGGTGAGGAGCTGGCGGCAGAATACATAGAAAAGCAACTGAAAAGCTACGGGCTTGATGCCACGTCTCAAGAGTTCACCTTTGTCGACCGGGCGCTGAAAAGGAGGGCATCCGCGGTGCTTTTGACATCGGTGTTGTTCGCAAGCTTCGTGCTGCCTCCGCCTTTCCCGATAGCGGCGTGGGCAATAGTCCTGGTCGTCTGGCGCAGTTTGGAAAAAATCCTGCCGAAAAAAAGGAGCCGCAACATCATCGCCACTGCCGGGGCAAAATCAGCTGAAAAAGAGGTCGCTGTGTCCGCCCACTACGACAGCGCAAGATGCTCACAAAATCCGCGCATGTTTTTATTTTCGAGGTTATTTTTCTTACCATCGCTAGCGATAGCCACTCTTTCGGCGTTGTTACTATCAATAGGGTTTTCTCCATGGCCGTCGTTGGCCCTAGCAGCCGCCTTTCTTGCGTCTTCCACAGTATTTTTTATTTCAGCGGGCAACCGGATAATTTCGCCAGGCGCGGACGACAACGCCTCAGGAGCGGCAGTGTTTCTGGAAATAGCGCGGGTCCTGGCTGTCGACCCCCCAACTGACAGAAAAGTTACTTTGGTGGCTTTTGGGGCCGAGGAGCAGGGGCTAGTCGGTTCGCGAATGTTTGCAGCCAAGTTGCTAAACCCTAAAGCCGTTTTTCTAAACGTGGACACAGTTGGAGTTGGTCCCCAGCCGTACATAATTGAGGGCAACAGCCTGATGCTAAAGGTGAAGACCACCGCCAAAATGAACCAGGCTCTGGCCGACTCGATAAAACGTGCGGGCCTTGAGCCAAAGCTGTGGTGGGCGGCACTCGCGGGCCACGATCATATGCCGCTGGTCCGACGACGTTACAGCGCCACTACACTTACCTTCGATGCAACCGGATCTGACAAGCTCGGCCAAAGGCTTTCAAAAATATTCAAGCTGCCCAACGCGAGGACGAGGAGATACGGCAAGCTGCACACGATGGACGACACCCCGGAGCACCTAGAGCTGAAAACAATTGAGCTTTCGGGAAAAATCGTGCTCGACTTCGTTAGAACAGTCTTTGCGGAAGCGGCAAATGTGGCCCCCCAGGACCAGACAAAAAGCAGTGCAGTGTCTTAAGAGGCATCGAAACAAATTCAGTCAGACCCACATCCAGAGCAGCTGCAAAAGTAAACAAAGCGTCGAGGAACGGAATTTTAAATATGGACGCTGGAATTTATGGCAGGTGATGTTGTGAAAATCGGGATAATGTCAGACTCCCACGATAGGCTCGACGCCGTGGACAAAGCTGTAAAATTCTTCAATCAGAAGAAGGTCGCGCATGTCCTCCACGCCGGCGACCTTGTTTCACCATTCGTGGCGCCGAGGTTTGGCAACCTGAAGGCGAAGCTTCACTATGTCTGGGGAAACAACGAAGGCGACAGGGAGTTCACAAGAGTCAGGTTCGCTGAAGTTGGGGTGACTCCTCTCGGAAACTTTGCTTCCCTTGATCTTGGGGGGAGGAAAATTGCCCTGTTGCACGGAACCCACGAGGGCATTGTGACGGCGCTCGTCAAGTCTGGTTCATTCGATGTTGTTGTCCGCGGGCACACTCACAAGGCAGAGGTTAAAGAGGGGAAGACGCTTTACATCAACCCGGGCGAGACTTGCGGCTACCTTACTGGTCGCTCCACGGTGGCCTTGTTGGACCTAGCCACACTCAAGGTCAAAATCATCGAGCTTTGAAGTCTTTTTTAATGGGCTCGGTTGGGATTTATATTTTAGTTTGTATTTAGGATTGTGGTGAATACACGTCAAAACCTTGGCATAGCATGAAAATAGATGAGGTTTTGCGCGGCTCCAACTCCAAAATGGAGGGCTTGGGCAGCGGGGACGCAAAAAAGCGTTTACTAGAGTTTGGACCAAATGAGCTTAAAAAGGAAAAGAAAGTTCCTGCCTGGAAACTCTTCCTTGAGCAGTTCACAAACATTTTGACCATAATACTTTTGATTGCTACGGTGCTTTCATTCGCTCTGGGTGAAGTCTACGATGCAATAGTAATTGTGGCAATAGTCATCGTCTCCGCGGTTCTTGGTTTTACGCAGGAACACCGCGCGGAGAAAGCTCTGGAAGCCTTGAAGAAGATGACTGCTCCGAACGCTCTGGTTTTGAGGGATGGCAAAGAGGTGCAGATACCCGCCAGTGATATTGTCCCAGGTGATATTCTCTTGCTTTATACTGGGGACAAAGTACCGGCTGACGCCAGGCTCATCGAAGCCATGAATTTGAAGATTGACGAAGCTCCGCTCACAGGGGAATCCACTCCGGTGGAAAAGGATACCAACCCATTGCCGGAAAAAACTCTGATTTCTGACAGGAAAAACGTCGTTTTTACAGGGACTGCTGTAGTCTACGGGCGCGGCAAAGCAATTGTCACGGAAACGGGCATGAACACTGAATTTGGTAAGATTGCCAAAATGGTCCAAGTCACCGAGGCGGAAGAAACACCACTAGAAAAAAGAATGTCACATGTGGGGAAGTGGCTTGGAATTTTATCAATAACTGTCTGCGCCGTAGTCGCTGTCCTTGGGATTGTAAGAGGGTTTGCCATCCTGGCCATGGTCTTGTGGGGGGTGAGCCTTGCGGTTGCCGCAGTTCCGGAAGCATTGCCGGCCGTTGTGACTGGCGCCCTTGCCTTGGGGATGCGCCGCATGGCCAAAGAAAATGCATTGATCAGGAGACTTCCAGCAGTTGAAACACTGGGGTGCACAAGCGTCATCTGTTCAGACAAAACCGGCACAATGACAAAGGGCGAGATGACTGTGCAAAAAGCGTATGTGAACGGCAAGGAGTTGAAGGCCACTGGCATTGGATATGAGCCGCATGGAGAATTCTTTGTTGATGGAAAGAAAATAGATCCGTCCAAAGAAAAAGAACTCTTGGCGCTTCTAAAAACATCGGCACTTTGTAATGACTCAAAGCTGGAAAAGAAAGAGAAGAAATGGGTCGTGAAAGGCGATCCAACTGAGGGCGCTTTGGTGGTCGCGGCGGCAAAAGCCGGGTTGTGGAAGGAAGACTTGGATAAAAAGGAGCCGCGCATAGGGGAAGTTCCATTCTCATCCGAAAGAACGCGAATGACGACTTTGCACGAGGTCAAGGGGAAAGGCCATGTGGCGTACATGAAAGGCGCGCCGGAAGTTGTCCTGAAGCGTTGCACAAAAATTTACATAAACGGCAAAGTACGCGGCCTGACTGAAGAAGACCGTAAAAAGGCGCTGAAAGTAAACGATGAGTTGGCCGCCCAAGCTTTGAGAAACCTGGCGTTTGCTTACAAGGAACTCGCTGAAAAGGCACTCTCATTTGGTGAAAAAGACGAGAAGGGCTTCACTTTTGTCGGAATAATGGGGATGATTGACCCCCCGCGCCAGGAAGTTAAAGACGCGATTAAGCTGTGCAAGAACGCCGGCATAAAAGTTGTCATGGTGACGGGCGACCACGCGCTAACAGCCGCGGCTATTGCGAGGGATCTTGGCCTGATAGAGGAAAACAAGGAAGGCAAGGTGTTGACTGGGGTGGACTTAGACAAGCTCGGCGACAAAAAATTCGCGAAAATTGTTGAGGACGTTTCAATTTACGCGAGGGTCATGCCCGAGCACAAGGTCAGGATAGTGAAGGCCCTGAAAAAGAAGGGACACATATGCGCCATGACGGGAGATGGGGTGAATGACGCCCCAGCGCTGAAAATGTCCGACATAGGGGTCTCAATGGGGATAACCGGGACTGAGGTGACGAAGGAAGCTTCAGACATGGTGCTGGCCGACGACAATTTTGCAACAATAGTCAAGGCTGTCAAGGAGGGGCGAGAAATTTACGGCAACGTTAAGAAATATTTGACCTACCTGCTGCGCAGCAACATCATGGAGATACTGGTCCTGGCCAGCGTAATGTTGATCTCGCCCGTAGCTGCGGCGGCGGTGGCATTGACAACCATCCAGATTCTTTGGGTAAACCTGACGACAGACGGGCTGCCCGCGATTGCATTGGGAGTGGATCCTGGTGATCCCGACCTGATGGAGCAAAAACCGAGAAACCCGAAAGAGAGCGTCTTCACGAGAGACGTCAAAATATACCTTGTTGCCGTCCCCGTACTGATGACAGTGCTACTCGTTGGCGGGTACTTCTACGCCTTAAACACAGGCTCCACGGTGGTCGAAGCTAGAACACAACTGTTTTTGGCAATTGTCTTGTTGGAATTGGCTAACGCAGTGTCCGCGCGGTCTTTAAAATACACCGTCTTCAAGGTTGGGGTCTTCAAAAACAAGTTCTTGTGGGTTGCGATTGCTTCATCGCTTGCATTAATGTTCCTAGTATTCTATCTAACGCCACTCCAGGGGATATTCGAGGTGACTTACCCGCGGCTCTCAGATTGGGCGGCGGGAATCGCTTTCATGCTGATAACCTTTGCCTCACTAGAGGGAGGCAAATACATCGCCAGCAGGAAACACAAGGTTTAGGCTAGATTAGGCGGCCACGCCTGGAAAAGCGCTGACTAACAGCCAGCCAAATAAAAATGAAAGTCCGATTGTCACAAATGGTGTCAAAACCCAGATGAGACCGATACGGCCCAGGTTTTTCTTGTTAACAGTTTCAGCGCCTTTCACAAGGCCAACTCCCGCTATCGAACCAATCAGCGCCTGTGATGACGAAACAGGGATAGTCAACTGAACGAAAAACCAAACCGAGAGCGCGGCCCCGAACTGGGAAGCAAAAGCGCTTCGGGGGTCAAGCCCCGTGATTCCGGATCCCACCGTCTGCACAACGTTTTTACTGAACATGAACGCACCGAGCGTCAATGCTGCCATGGCAAATATTGCGACAGCGTAGGTCTGACCTCCAAACGCCCCATACCCGTTGAGAACTCCTGTGAGGGTGCTTAGGTCATTTGCACCCAGAGTGTACGCGCCATACGCTGCCGCTACAAGTACAATGATGGAAAAAATTCTGTTGAGTAAAATTAGATTCTTTACTCTCTTTAAAGCGAAATTAACGGTTCTGAACAGCAAATATCCGAAGAGGGCCGCCAGCGCAGGATTTGTCACCCAAGAAATCCCGATTGTTCCCAACTTGCCATATTGAACTGATGCCCCAAGTGTAGGCACCATCATTGTTACCACCAGCCCTGCACCGATAACTGAACCTACCATAGACTGGGTAACCGAGATCGGCAGACCTTTTATTGAAGCGAAGAGCATCCATGTTCCTGCAGCTAGAAGTGCCCCAATGGTCGCGAGGGGGACGCTGATGAGGGGGTTCACGGTGCTGCCCGGTGCTGGTTTAACTATTCCGGTCCCAACGGTACTCCCAACCTTCCCTCCCTCCAGCATGGCGCCTATGAACGCAAGAACTACTACAAAGATTATGGCTTTTTTATACTTCATTATGCGGGCGCCCACAGACACGCCGATGGAATCCGCTGCATCGTTTGCGCCAATGTTCCACGCCACGAAAAATCCCACGAGCAGGACGATTATCTCAATCAGCTCAACCACCAAACAGCGTTGCCGCGCATAGTTAAAAACGTATTTTTTCTGCTGCAGTGCTTGTAAATTCAAAATTGATTGAGGTCAATTCTAAAATCACGTGAAAAGGGTCAGGGCAAGAATCTGGATCGAGTCGCTCATGTCCTCGGCGCGGTCGCTGATGTTGCCAAACCTTCTGATGAACTCCGCCATCTGGATAACGCTAAGCGGTGGAAACAGGTCTTCGAGTTCGTAAAGCTCGTGCAGCAGACCACCTTCGAGTATGTCCACTTGGTGTTCAAAGTTGTCCACGTCTTTGGCCTTCCTGATTGCCACATCTATGTTTGTTCCTATTGCGTCCACAGATTCACGCAGGGTTTCGACTGTTTGGACCGTTAGTTTTGCCATATCCACAAACTTCTTCCTCCAATCCTTAACGCTCTTGCTCTTTTTCTCCACGGTTGCCAAAGCCTTGAACAGCCTCTCCCTTAGAATTAGCACGCGCATGGCGCCTTCTGCAGTGTCAGCCACTCTGTCCAGCCTTTCGGCCAGCCAGGCAAGGTCGCCCCTGAAAGCAGGCAGGAACGCCCCGCCGT
Organism: Hadarchaeota archaeon (SeqCode); assembly: GCA_040757795.1. Classification (GTDB taxonomy): domain Archaea; phylum Hadarchaeota; class Hadarchaeia; order Hadarchaeales; family Hadarchaeaceae; genus DYTO01. The sequence continues at coordinate 6,426 of JBFLWG010000026.1, forward strand.
AAAGCGCGTTAATGAAATCCCTGCGCCCATGGTCGGCCTTTGTCTCGATTGTGGACAGCTCTCTCCCCAAAGCTTCCGCCTTCTGCAGATCCTTATCCAAAAAGTAGGCGTTGACCACTTCCTCGAACTTCTTTGCAACGTTGGCAACCTCTTTGGCATTTTTCCGGAGGATTTCAATCGCGTTCTTTTCCTTGCCGCCTACGAATGATATAGCTAGTGCTTCCACAATCTGGCCTCCTTTAGTATATATCCGCCCCTTTTAAAAACACTACTTCTTTGGCTGCTTCTTCAGGCCTGAGCCGCAGACAGTGCATTTCTGTATCGTTACGGGGTATTTCCTGCCGCAGGCGGGGCAGGCCATTTCCCATTCAAAGACCTTTTTTATCCCGGCCATTTTTATCGGTCGATGGGCTATGCCGAGCTTCCTCGCCACGTTCTGGATTGCATAGTCGTCCGTTACTATCTCCGCGCCATTTTTCTTCAGGTCCACGGCGAGGGCAAGAAGTTGGGTGTCTGTCTTGGAAACGGAGTCGCCGGTCACCTTCAGCATCTTTTCAACCTCTTTTGCAGCGCTCTTCGAAGGCGCCATCACTTTAACCTTCCCTGAAATCAGGGCAGTTTCGAGCACAAGCTTTACAGAAAGACTCTTGGCCTCTTCAATCACCTCTGGAACCGTCACCTGCTCGGCGTCTGAAAGTTCAGGCACAAAACCGGCAGTCAGGGCAGAGGTGTCGAGGACAAGAAGCTTCGGCAACTAAAGTCGCTCCTTCAGCTTGAGGTAGAAGTCGCCCCACGAGAAGAAGCGGCCCGGGGAGTCCGAGTGCCATATAACCAATTTCTCGCCGGTTGAAAGGCGCGACTCCTGCACCCCGTCCACGCTGACCAATGCGGGCTTTGCAGCCTTCGTCAGCTCCACAACAATTTCCGCATCCTGGCGCACCACCAGCGGGGCCTGTCCAAGGTCCGCCGGGCTCACCGGCACTACAATGGAGACCCTGAGCATTGGGTCGACCACAGGTCCCCCAGCCACCCGCCCGTAAGCCGTGCTCCCTGTCGGTGTTGAGACGATCACGCCGTCCCCTTTCATCTCCATGGCGTTTTTCCCGTTCACCTTGACCCTGATGTCGATTGTCTTGCCCACGTCGCCCCTGCTGACGACGATGTCATTGAGCGCATCTGGAAGCTTCTTCCTCCCGACCGACGAAGCCAGCCTTTCCCTTTCGATGACCTCCAGCAGCCCGGCCTTCAGAGCCTTGATTGCCTTGCCGAGGTCCTTAAGCTCGACATCGGCGAGGAATCCCCTACCGGCTATGTGGATCCCGAGGACGGGCACGCCCGAGGCCAGCCTCTGCGCCAGCAGGACCGTTCCATCGCCGCCGACGGCCACAACAGCGTCGGCTTTCTTGAACGACGCCGCGGGAGCAGGCGGCCTTCCCAGCATTTGCGCCAGCCTCCTCTCGAGCAGGAGGTCCTCGCCCGCCAGCATCCTGATTATTCTCCTTGCGGTCAGGACGGCAAGCTTGGCCTCGACCTTCGCGACAAGACCAACCTTCAATTTTTCACCAATTGTTCTCAGCGCCAGACTTTTAAGCACCGCTGAAAACTGGGATGGGTGAAAAGATGGCGAGAGAGGTGACCGAGGTCGGCAAGCTCAAGGAGGGCAGGTTCATAATCGTGGACGAGGAGCCATGCAGGATTGTCGGCTTCACAACTTCTGCCCCGGGGAAGCACGGTCACGCGAAAGCCAAGGTCGATGCCGTTGGGCTGTTTGATTCTCAGAAAAGGACGATTGTGAGGCCGACGAGCGCCACCATCGAGGTCCCGATCATCGAGAGGGGGGCCGCGCAGGTCCTCGCTGTCGTCGAGAACAACGCTCAGCTCATGGACACTTTGACATACGAGACCTTCGAGTTACCAATTCCAATAAACATCCGCGGGGAAGTTCACGAGGGCTCTGAAGTCGAGTACATCCAGGCGCTCGGAAGAAGGAAGATCGAGCGCGTCAAGTAGTGTTTTGGAGACGTGAAGATGGTCTGTTATGCTGTGCCTCTTGCTGCGGCAGTGATTTCAACTGTTGTCTGGTTTTCGCAGAAGAGGGGATCTTCAGGCTGGTGGCTCAACCTCATGCTGTACGGTGCGGCCTTGTTCGGGGTGGTCGACCACCTCTGGTACGGGGAGCTGTTCCTAATCGGCGCGGACCCGCTGAAAGATTTGATGGCCGGAGCCGCGATAACTACCGCGGTTTTCGGCGCTTGGGGAGTAACGCTCGGCGTGACCAGGATTTATCCTGACCTTGGCCACAGGATGGGCTTCCTCAGGCAAAACAAAAAGCGTGCAGGCGTTTAGCCACGTCAGCATATTCTGGGCACCGGGTCGCCAAGAGGAGCCGGCAAAATTCTTCCGCCGCCTACAGAAGTTTTCATGATAACCTTTCCCGGCCGCTCAGAAGTTGCTTCCCCAATTATCTCCGCATTTTTGCCGTACTTTGTTTTCCGGATGGCATGCAGCACAGCCTCAGAGTCCTCAGGCGCGACCCCCATCAGCACCTTCCCCTCGTTCGTCAGCGTGAGGGGGTCGAGGCCCAGCATCTCGCACAGGCTCCTGACCGGCCCGGCCACCGGTATTTTTTTCTCTTCAAGCAGGACGCCGACCTTTGATTTCGACGCAAACTCGTTGAGCGCCCCCGCCACGCCGCCCCTTGTGGGGTCTTTCATGGCCGAGACTTCCCCAGCTTTCATGGCGGCTTCCACAACCTCCCAAATCGGCGCCACGTCAGAGCTTAGCTCTTCACCGACATCTATGCCTTCTCGTTTGGCGAGAATGGTGGCGCCGTGGTCGCCTATTGTGCCGGTGGTTAAGATCTTGTGACCAGGCTTGAGCAGGTAGTCAGTTTTGAGGGAGTCCGCAAGACCCACGCCGGTTGTTGTTATCACGATGCCGTCTATTGCCCCCTTTTCCATCACCTTGAGGTCGCCAGTCACAATAGCCACGTCAACTTCTTTCGCCGCCGAGTCCATTGACTTGCAGATTCTGCGGAAGTCGTCGATTGGAAAGCCTTCCTCCACCACGACGGCGCAGGCCATCGCGAGCGGGCGCCCCCCCATCACTGCGAGGTCGTTCACGGTGCCGGAGACAGCCAGCCGCCCCATGTCGCCGCCGGGGAAGAAGATGGGCTTCACAGTGTGGGCGTCAGTAGTGAAGACGAGAGTTTTGTCGCCGATTGTTATGGCCGCCCCGTCGTCAAGCTCGTCCAGACCCACAGGCCCCCTTTTCCTGAGGGTGAACTCCTTCAGCACTATTTCCGAGATGAGCTTCATCATGGCAGTCCCGCCCGCGCCGTGTTCAAGCGTGATCTTGTCTTTTGGCATCGAATCACTCAAAACACCGGTGGCTACAGCGATATAAATGCTGCAGGCGGTCAGTGGTTAAATCGTCAGGGGAAATGTAAAATGGTGCGAGACATGGAGAACGAGTCCGGGGACATCGAGGTCCTCAAGAAAACATTCAGGGAGAACCTTCCGCTGGCCCTCGAACTCAAAAGGGTCATCGGAAAGTATGCCGAGGTGGTGAGGGAAAAAGAAAAGTGTGAGCTAATCAAGATAATGAACTTTTGCGGCACCCACGAGTGGACGACCACCCAGTACGGCCTGAAGGAATTGCTGCCGCCGTTCATTGAGCTGGTGGCCGGGCCCGGCTGTCCCGTCTGCGTCGTGCCATCATACTATGTCGACGTGGCCGTGAAGCTCGCGCAGGACGGCACGAGAATCTATACATACGGCGACTCTTTGAGGCTCAGGAGTTCGAAGGCAGAGCATCCCGCAAGCCTTGAGGAGGCCAAGGCCGAAGGCGGCGACGTTAAGGTGGTTTACAGCTTCCTTGACGCCGTGAAGGACGCCAGATCATCCGGGAAGGAGGGGGTGTTTTTTGGGATAGGATTTGAGACGACGGCGCCAAGCTACGCGATCGCGCTGAAGGAGGGGATGGTGCCGGGCAACCTGAAGTTCCTGAGCGCGCTCAGGCTCACGCCCGCCGCGATGAAGTACACGATCAAGCTCCACCAGGAGAGGGGGCTGCTGCCGATAAGCGGGGTGATAGCCCCTGGCCACGTCTCGACAATCATAGGCGCGGCAGAGTGGGAGTTCCTGCCCAAGCTTTACGGCCTGCCCACGGTCGTCGCCGGCTTCGAGCCGATCGACGTCCTGATGGCGGTGGCCCAGATTCTCCTCATGATGAAGGACGACAGGCCGGAAATCAAGGTCGAGTACAGGCGGATGGTCGGATGGGGCGGGAACGAGTACGCGAAGAGGATGATCGACGAGGTGTTTGAGAAGACAAACGCTGCGTGGCGAGGGATAGGCTTCATCCCGGGGAGCGGCCTCAAGCTCAGGGAAAAGTTCCAGGGACACGATGCCCTCAAGCACCACGGGGTCCCTGACCTGGCGCCGGAGAAGTTTGTGTACACCCACGCCCATCACGGGGTGCCCTGGGAGCATGACCTGCCTCCAAAGTGCAGGTGCGGCGAGGTCGTCGTGGGCATAGCGAAGCCGACCGACTGCCAGATGTTTATGAATGGGTGCTCGCCGGCCAGCCCCTGGGGGCCGTGCATGGTTTCTTCAGAGGGGGTCTGCGCCGTCTGGGCCAGGCATGGCGGGGCCGAGAAGCTGGAGGGCGATTGAGATGTGCTGGGGAGTTCCCGCCAAGGTCATGGAGATCGAGGGGCCGACCGCCACAGTGGACTTCGGCGGGGTCAGGAAGGATGTCATCGTGGCCGTGGACGGTCTCTCGCCGGGGGAACTTGTCATGGTCCACGCGGGGATAGCGATAGGCAGGCTTACGGAGGAGGACTTCATCAGGAACGTGGCGCTATACAGGGACATCAGGGCGCAGGAGCTGCTCGACGAAGGGCTAGGCGAGGGCGAGGCGAGGAAAAAGGCCGTGGATGAAACGGATAAATTGCTCGGCTCCTTGGGGATTAAAGGCTCAATAGCTGATGTTGAATCAGAGGTGACAGAAAAAATGCAGGAGGCAGAAAGGGGGGTTCAGGTCCCGGGCAACGCTTTCAGGAGCAGGTACAGGATATCACTCTCCGACACAGACTACCTTCAGGTCCTGCACTACACCAACTACTTCAGGTTCTGCGAGAGGGCGCAGCAGGAGCTCCTTGAGAGCCTGGGCTTCAGCTACGCCACGCTGATCCACAAGCTTGGGGTTTTCATCCCGACGGTGGAGACGGCCGGGAAGCTGCTGGCGCCGGTCAGGCTGGACAACGAGATAGAGGTGGCGGTGTGGGTGGAGGAGGTCGGGAGGAAGCACATCAAGTGGAGGAACGTGGTGAAGAATCTGACTTCAGGGAAGATCGCCGCCGACTGCCTGACGGTCTCCGTTTGCACAGACACGACGATCATGGAGGCCATGCCGCTGCCCGCGGAGCTGGCCGAGAAGCTCAAGAAATTCACTGTTTGAATCCTGGCGTGGAGCAATCCCAAGTTTTTCTCTTTATAAGCTTGACCCACCCAAAGCTCCGGCGGGAAGAAATGAGCAAAGCGAGGGTGGCGAACGTTCGCCGCGCGGGGGGCGGAACCCAATGCCGGGAAAACGAGCCAGTTCAATCTGGAAATCGCCAGTTTCTCCAATGCCAAAGCATGTTTTGGCGGTCAACCATTCAATTAATTTTCAATAGTCTATTGAATAAATTTTTAATGAACCATTCAGTAAAAATTCAAGTTTTTATTCAATATTTTTACAAAATAAGGCTAAATATGGCTTTTTTCATAATCATATCCGAAGGTGGATGAAAATGAGAAATCTGACGGCAAGGGGCCGCGCGAGGCTGGCCTGCGGGGCGGCATTCTGCGCCCTTGTCATGCTTTCGACAGCTCAGGCTGCGTGGGCGGGGGAGCTAGTGAGGGAGAAGTTCGTTTTCATCTACGAGAACTCGGAAAACGTTGTTCAGGAGATTCCTGCCGCGCCATCCCCGTCTGCGCCGGCGTCGGCCCCCGCGTCGTCGGGCGGGAGCGGCCAAACCGGCACAGGAAACGGGGGGAACGCCGACTTCACAGTCGAGGTGTCGCCGTCCTCGCAGAGGATTCTGAACAGGATAAAGGTGAACGAGTTCAAAGACGGGAATCTCACCACGAGATACGTGGACAGTTACGGGGAGGGATTTTGGGCCGTGAAAGTTGACCGGTTCAGGAGCTTCACGGTCGCGGTCAGCTCTCTGAACGGATTCTCTGGGGAGGTCTCGCTGGGCGTTTCCGGGGTGCCGAACGCCGCGAGCTATTCCTACCCGGCGCGCGTGAGGGTGCCGGCGGGCGGCCAGGCGCTCACCGTGATTAGCGTCAACACCACGGCCTCCACCAGGGAAGGAAGCTACACGATCACGGTCACCGGGACGCATGGCGGGGTGGCGCGGTCTGACAGCGCGGCTCTGGAAGTGTATGAGGAATCTGGGGAGGCGTCTGATTTCTCAAATTCCCTCGGCCCCATGCACGACGGGGGCTCCAGCGCAAAGCCGGGGACGATGACGGCGGCGTATGTGGTCGACTACAAGCAACCAGTGGTAACTATTGATGGGGCCACGGTTCCGAACTACCGGAGCGAGACGATGAAGCAAAAGGAGGTTGAGAAAGCGTCTGGATTCAGGATAACAGTGATGCAAGTCGCTAGGGATATTAAAGGCGCTATAACGCAGGTGGCCAACGCTGTCGCAACCGCAGCGTCAAGTGGTATGGACTACACAAACAAAATTCAACCATCTCCTCACTCCACACGTTCCAATAGTTCAACCACGTGTGGAGCAATAAATCTCGCTTTGAACATCCTCCGCACGATATTAAAAACCCGTTAGGGAGCCAATAAATCACAGGAGAATAAGATATCATGATGGCAAAATCTCTGGTCAAGCCGGTAATTGTGCTTGTTGTGATAATCGTGGTCGCTGGAGCAGTGGCCGCACTCAAGCCTTGGGAATGGATTAACCAAAGTGGCGCCGCGCGCTTTTACTCTAGGACTTATTTTTATCTCACAAAGACAGAAGACAACAATCCGCTTGAGAACGTTATAATCTCTCTTCCAGACCCGCATGTCGAAAATCAACTTTTGAACAATTACATCAAAGATGCGTACTGGGTACTTTCAGCTTCCACAGATAACGGCGTTGTTGTTGAAACTCAAGGACTGGCCGTATTACGACTTGTCCCACCAAGGACTTCGGAGCTGAAAATGGAGGGGATGGGGCACGAAATAACATTTGTGGGACCAAAGTTCAGTTTTGACCAAGTGGATCGTCTTTATATCGGAGAAATTTTGGAAATTCAACTGTGGTGGGAAATTCCAGCAGATATGGCAAATCGGCTTACATTGAAATATAACGCCGCGGGATACCCAACTCATGCAGCAGTCTACTCAACGTTGACAAAAAACGTCAGCGGCCAGTTTTTCGCAGGCCTCTACAAGCTCAATAGTGACAACACCATAGCCCAAAAAGTAGAAGAGTTTTCTGGGGCGATTGAAAACGAGCCATCAAACCAATTAGTTTGGTGGGGCCTAGGCCAGGTTTGAAGCCGGCCAATGTCTCGCAGAGTAAACGCGCCCCGCACCAAAATTCTTAAGCCGCCCGCCCACCATCCTCCAAGGAATGGAAAGCACATCAAGGGCGCGCGCAGAGGTCCGGGTCACAGGCCTCGTGCAGGGGGTGGGCTTCAGGCCCTTCTGCCACAGGCTCGCGGCTCGCTTGGGGCTCAAGGGGTTCGTCCGCAACATGGGCGACGCCGGGGTCCAGATTGTCGTCGAGGGCGGCAAGGGCACGATAGAGAAGTTCACGTCTCTCCTGAAGTCGGAGCAGCCTCCAATGGCCGGGGTCGAGGGGGTGCTGGTCAAGTGGCTCCCCCCCCGGGGCGATTTTGAACGCTTCAACGTCGTGGAGAGCGAGAAGGCGGGGGTCGGCCTTCCTTCAATCGTCCCGCCCGACATGGCCACGTGCGGGGACTGCCTTCGCGAGATGATGGACCCGAAAGACAGAAGGCACGGCTACCCATTCACAACATGCGTCAACTGCGGGCCTAGGTTCACGATCATCGAGAGCCTGCCCTACGACAGGCCGCGGATGTCAATGGTTGATTTCCCCCTCTGCGCCGACTGCTCCGCGGAGTACGGGAACCCCGCCGACAGAA
>JBFLWG010000027.1:0-14335 GCA_040757795.1 Hadarchaeota archaeon (SeqCode)
GCCGACTGAAAAGAAGCCAGCCGAGAAGAAGGAGGAGAAGAAATGAAGAGGCAGAGAAAGAAGTACCAGAAGCCATCACACCCCTGGCAAAAGGAGAGGATGGACGCCGAAGACAAGCTGCTCAGGGAGTTCGGGCTGAGGAGGAAGAGGGAAATATGGAAGACTCAGACTATTTTGAGGAACTTCAGGCGGCAGGCGAGGAGGCTGCTCGCGGCTTCAGGGCCCCAGGCTAGGCTTGAGACGCGGCAGATGATTAAGAGGCTGCAAAAGCTGGGCCTCGTGGGGGACAACGCCACACTTGACGATGTTCTTGGGCTGACTGTTGACAAGCTGCTCGGGAGGTACCTGCAGACGGTGGTCCACAGGAAGGGGATGGCCAAGACACCAAGGCAGGCGAGGCAGATGGTGCTCCACGGGAAGGTGAAAATCGGCGGTAGGAAAGTCAAGGTCCCGAGTTACCTGGTGACGGTCGAGGAAGAGCCGAAGATTGAATGTCTGGTCGCAGTTGCCACTGAAGCACCGGCGGCACCGGCGACGCAGGAAACAGCGACGGAGGGTGAGAAAAATGCTTGAAGAGAAGTGGGGGATAGCTCACATTTATTCGTCCTTTAACAATACAATGATTCACATAACCGACCTTACAGGAGCCGAAACAGTGGCGAGGGCATCTGGCGGGATGATAGTGAAGGCGGATAGGGAGGAATCGTCTCCATACGCGGCGATGCAGGCGGCCATGAAGGCGGCCGAAGAAGCGATGGAGAAGGGGTTCACCGGCATTCACATAAAGGTGCGCGCGCAGGGAGGGCTCGATTCCAAGACGCCGGGGCCAGGGGCGCAGGCTGCCATAAGGGCTCTCGCCAGGGCAGGGCTGAGGATAGGGCGGATAGAGGACGCCACCCCCATTCCTCACGGCGGCGGAAGGAAGAAAGGCGGAAGAAGGGGAAGGAGAGTATAGTCTGGGGATGAAATCATGGAGATCGAGATAAGAAAAATTGAAGGAAACGAGATGGAGTTCACTCTCTCTGGGGCGAATCCGGTCATGGCCAACGCCATCAGGAGGGCGGCCATGAGGGAGGTGCCCGCGATGGCGGTGGACGAGGTCGAATTCAAGTCAAATGACTCCGCCATGTATGATGAAGTGATTGCTCACCGGCTTGCAATGGTTCCTCTCAAGACACCGCTGGAGGGTTATGTCCTTCCTGAGGAGTGCGGGTGCAAGGAGGGCAAGTGCACCAAGTGCAGCACCGAGCTTGTGCTGACGGGCGAGGGCGAGGCCACCCTGATGAGCGGCGACCTCAAGCCGTCAGACGAGGAAGTCAGGCCGACCAGCGGCTCCATCCCGATAGTCACCCTGGCGAAGGGGCAGAAGCTTGAGCTCACGGCAATCGCCCGCCTGGGGCTGGGGAAGGTCCACGCGAAGTGGCAGCCGGGCGTGGTGGCCTACAGCTACATGCCGGTGCTGGAGTTTGACGGGAAGAAGTGCAACGCCTGCGCTGAATGCGTGAAGGCCTGCCCGAAGGAGATACTGGAGATTGAGGACGGGAAGGTCCGGGTGAAGGACCTGACCCTATGCAGCATCTGCAATTCCTGCGTTGAGGTCTGCAAGCCCGGAGCAGCCAAGGTTTACGGGGACCCGACCAAGTTCATCTTCAAGGTTGAGTCGTTCGGGGGGCTTCCTCCCGAGCAGATCATCATCAGGGCCATAAACTCCCTCAGGGGCAAGTTTGCAGATTTTTCCAAGCAGCTGAAGAAGCTTTAAGCCGCGCAGGCGCTTCAGGGGCACCGTTTTAAATGTGGAGAAAGATAGTTCAGGGGTTAAATGGAGGTGTCGAAAGTCGTGCTGCAGCAGCCGGAGTTTTTCCACTTCGGCGGCGTGCAGATCATAAAGAAGATTTTCGGTGCCGGCAGGAAAGCAGGTGCCGGCAGGAAAGACGAGAGCAAGGTGAAGAGGGAGATTCATTTTCTTAAGGAGAAGAAGTTTGAGAGGCAAAAGGCGGCCAGCGCCATAGACAAGCTGATTGAGGAAGTTCATTTGATGATCGACTACATCCACAGCCGCGACGTGATGTTTCCCGTATCGACATCAGGCGGGCCGATGCTGAAGGAGGTCAGGCGGGTTTTGCACATATTGGCGGATGAAGTCAAGAAGGGCTACTTCGAGCCGAGGCGCTTTGTCGACGCATTTGAGGGCCTGGGTTCTTCGCTGTCCATGGAGAAAAACCCGGAATACAAAGCGAGGATTTACAGAATGCGCCTGCAACTGGACGACATCTCGAGGAAGCTGAAGCGGCTCACTCTTTACAAGGAAGAGATATAGCCGCCCGATGGCCGCCCTTGTTTTCAGGCCATCAGGGAAGCTTTAATTTTGGCGTGGCTATCTCCAATTGTGCGGGGGTAGCCGAGCCAGGTCTAAGGCGCCAGCTTGAGGGGCTGGTCCCTCAGGGGTTCGAGGGTTCAAATCCCTTCCCCCGCACCATTCTCCAAATGGCAAAACGAGCAAAATTATCGCTTATTTTTGAAATACCTCCGAGCTGCCGCGTTTTAGTGGAAGCTATGTCGGCTCCTGTGTTAGCTTTTTTACCGATGCTCGACAGATTTAGATGGGGTGCAAGTCGGTGAAAGAAAAAGGGATTGCGACAGCTGCGATGGCGGCGGTGATAGTCGTCGTCCTTGTCGTGGCGGGGGTCGGCGCCTACTTCTTGATGAAACCAAGGCCAGAGGGAGGAGAAGGTGCTCCACAGGCTGAGGCAGTTACTCTCAACACCCCAGCAAGCACGACGGAGAACTCGACGACGCTGAGTTGGTCTCAGAGCACGGATGAGGATTTTGCCAGCTACGCAATCTATCGGTCCACGTCATCGGGCGTCCTCGGGGATCAAATAGCAACGATAACCGACGCTACAACGACCTCCCTCACGGTAACCGATCTTTCCCCGAATACGACCTACTACTTCACGGTCAGGGTCAACCGCACGGGCGGGATCTACGAAGACTCAACCCAAGTGAGCACGAAAACGTCACAAGCTGGCGAAGGAGGATATGAAACTATAGAGAACGGCCGCTTTGGCGGGGGTGGCGGAGAGAGTATGGATTTCGCCGCAATGCAAGATCTTGGGGCCCACTGGAGGAGAATACCTTGGGACGTCACTCGCCAAGTTGCCATCTCATCCACAACGGACTTCAATCAGTGGGATGCCCAAGTTGCGCAGGGACAGCAGCATGGCGTAACGATGTACGGCATCCTGAATCCGAAAGCAGAAAGTGAGGTTTGGCCAACAGCTCAGGAGTTCGCCGGTTTCTTGAAAAAAGTCGCCGAGCGCTACGACAACGACGGCGAGAACGACATGCCTGGCCTAATCTATCCGATTCTAGTTTACGAGATTTGTAACGAGATTGAGATAATGGACCCAAGCAATCCAATGTACAGCGACCCGATGAATCCCTGGAAAGGCTTCACGAACGAGATGTACTTGGATTATTTGCAGAAATGCCACGAGGCGCTCGGAGAGGCTTCCCCAGATGCACAGTTGGCTTGCGGGGCGATCGTTGGGGGCGAGAATCCGACGTTTGGTTTGACGTTTGAGAACACCATTGGTTCCGGGGGAGCGAACTACTTCGACATATTGAGCTACCACAGCTATCAGGAATATCTGGCGGTCGATGAACTGATTTCTTACCTAGGGCAGAAAGGCATCGGCCCATCCTCCGCCAACCCGAAACCCATCTGGCTGACCGAGTCCCAGTTCACAGGAATGCTGGGCCCCCATGAGGATATAACCCAGGAAGAGGCCGCCAGGAGGATGGTGAGAAGTTACGTTTATGCATTCGCCAAGGGCTTCACAAAAGTGAGCCCGAGCGAGCTAACCGAAATGCCTTACTGGGACTCCAACTCCGGACTCGCGTGGTCCGCCTTGGTTGATAGAAACGGGGACAAAAGGCCGAGTTATTACGCTTACCAGACCTTGATCGCGAAGCTGGACTACTTCACCGAGGTAGAGGAGTTGGCTCAATATCAGTACAAATTCACCGTGGACAACAGGCCGGTTTACGTGCTGTGGGGTACCGGCACTGTGCCCTCTGAGATAACCGGCACGGTCACCGTCACTAACATCTCCGGTAATGAACAGCAAATGAACGCGTCGGAGATAACCCTAAGCAACAATCCAATTTACGTTGAAATCGTGAGCTAGAATCATTTTTTAGTGATTTTACGCCCGCACCTTCCGCAATACTCGCCCAATTTAGTCATTTTTCCGCACTTGGAGCACATTGTGTATCTCAGAATCATGCTCGCCGTGGAAATCGAAGCCTACCCTTAAACCCACCCAAATCCAGAGCCCACCTCAAGCCTGGCGATATCACTAAATCGATGACAGCGCAAGCAATGAAAACGGGAACTTGCTCATTGAAAACTTAATTGTTAGAGGTTGCCCCCTAGATACTTCACATCAAGTGATTGAAATTAACGTGGAAATCCTGATAATCGGAATAACGGCATGCATTGCGAACATACTGGCAGCAGCATCCGTGTAGTTAAGTAAAATAAAAAAGTAGGTGCCCCCCCGCGTTAGGAGAGCACCTTTAGATTTGCTTTAACCGTGATCGTAGTTTCGGTAGAATTAAACGGTAGTAGTCATCTCTTCCCCCGCACCATAGGACTTTCTGTATAGGTTTGGGGGGAGTCATAACAATCGCTTTGGCTTCTGGGAAACCTTCTTTGGCTCCTCCAAGTCTGCCGCCCATTTTTTGCCTGGGACCCAGAGCTGGCCCAGCGCCTTCTTGAACCTGGAAGTGACTCTTGTGGGCTTTATATCCATCTTGAGGATTTTTTTGGTGACGTCCTTCATCGATATGGCAGCTGAAGACTTGGGATACGCTGCGACCACGGGCAGGTTCCGCCTGAAAGCATCATCTATTATCTCGTCCTTGTAAACCGTGCCGATGACCGGGGCGATTGAGCTTGCATAGTCCATCCAAGTGTCGATGAGGGTCATGCCCCGCGGTATCTTATTCAGGATTGTGCCAACTGTCTTGAGCCCCATCATCTCCTTCAACCCCATTGCCGTTTGACGGGAGGAAAAAACTGACTCAACATCCGGAGTCACCGTGAAAATCAGACCGTCGGAGATGGCTGTTAGTATAAAGTGTTCGAACATGACAGACGGCGGAGTGTCCACTATAACGTAGGAGAAATACCCGCGCAGCTTTGGCATCACCTTGTCGAAGGAGGTTATCGTGTCTGTCAAAAACTTGTTTACGTCGCGGCCTCCTGCAGGCATGAACTGGCCTCCCGCGGGGAGAATCGCCAGCTGCGGGAACACCCACTTGCCCCGCGACTTCAGCTGGCAGAGGTAGATGGCGTCCACCAGCTCGTGTTTGCCCCTCAGGACCTCGGCCAGGGTCACGTCCGCCTTCGGGCACATTTTCAGCTCGACGGTCCTGGTGTGGACATCGCCGTCCACCAGCAGCACCAGGTCGTCCTGCATCTTGCTAAGCCATGACGCTATGCCCATCGCTATCGTGGACTTGCCAACGCCGCCCTTCGTGCCGAGGACAGAAATCACCGGCATTTTACCACCAACTCTGTAGAACCTGACCCAAATATCTTTTGGGTGTGGGTGGCAGGTAGTATGAACCGAGGTGTCTTGATGACAATAGTATTGAGGGTGAGTCGGATGAGACCGGAGCGGGAAAAAATCCGGGCCGCCGCTGAAATCATCCGCAGAGGCGGCCTGGCGGCGTTTCCCACAGAGACGGTGTATGGCTTGGGAGCGAACGCCCTGGACGAAAAGGCTGTTTTGAAGATATTCAAGGCCAAAAGGCGCCCAGCCGACAATCCGCTAATCGTACATATCGCGCGGGCCGACGACATTTCCCTACTGACGTCGTCCGTCCCAAAAAACGCCGAAAAACTCATGAAAAAATTCTGGCCCGGCCCGCTGACCATCCTCATGCCGAAATCCGAGATGGTCCCTGACGTGACCACCGCAGGCCTGGCCACCGTCGCAGTCAGGATGCCTAGCCATCCTGTGGCAAAAGCATTCATACTCGAGGCGGACGTGCCCATAGCCGCGCCAAGCGCCAACATGGCCGGGAGGCCCAGCCCCACCACTGCCAAGCATGTCCTAGACGACCTTTCGGGGAGGATAGATGCGGTGATTGACGGCGGGAAAGTGGGCTTCGGCGTGGAGTCGACCGTCCTCGACCTTAGCAGGGGGGTTCCGACTGTTCTCAGGCCCGGCCCAGTGACTCTTGAGGATCTAGAGAAGATTTTGCCGGGAGTAGAAACTCACCCCGTGGCCAAAGCCGGGGCGTCCACGGAGGCGGCCGTGGCCTTGGCGCCCGGCATGAAGTACAGGCACTACGCGCCCGCTGCAGAAGTCATTCTCGTTGAAGGGCCGGAAGAAAAAATTGTGGGAAAAATCCGGGAGCTGGCTGAAAAATTAAGGCGGGATGGAAAAAAAGTGGGAATCCTGGCCACGAAGGAAACTGCCAACAGGTACGACGCTGGCATCGTGGAGGTGGTCGGGACGCGCGAAAACCCGAAAACAATCGCAAAAAACCTCTTCATGACGCTCAGGGATTTCGACGAGAAAGGAGTTGAAAAGGTTTTGGCGGAGGGGATAGAGCCGGCGGGGATTGGCTTGGCCATCATGAACAGGCTGAGAAAGGCCGCCAGCTCCTCGGTAAGGGCCTGAAGCCGCAAATTCAATTCTGCTTTTTATAAGTTGGCGACAAAGAGGCACGGGGATGAAAATGCCCAAAAATGGGATACACAGCATAGTTACACAGGGTCTTTCTGTCATGGTCATTTGCACCGTCATAGAACTCGCTGCCGGAGGATTTCTCAGCGGCATGGACGACTACTTCACCACGGTCCTCCCGGGCCTCATAATAATGGTGCCGCCACTGCTCGGCTTGAGGGGCAACATCGGAGGGGCGCTGGCGTCGAGGCTTGGCACCGGACTTAACGCTGGGCTGATAAGGCCGCGCTTGAGGTGGTCAAAGGAAATAAAGGCGAATATCATTTCTTCTATTTTGATCAGCTTCCTCGCAGCCGCCAGCATTGGTTTCATTTCTTACGGAGCAAACCTGCTCACAGGGTCGCTTACCATCGGGCTGCAGAGCCTTCTTTTCATCGCCATCATCGCTGGCACTCTGTCCGGCCTCATCCTGTCATTATTGACCACTGTTGTCTCCGTGTTCACTTATGTGCACGGGTGGGACCCAGACAACGTAACTGCGCCCATGATGGCGACTATCGGAGATTTCACAATGATTGCCAGCATATACCTGGCCGTGGTTCTGGTGAGGTGACATGTACTCAATCCGAAGAATACTGATCGAGGGCTACCCGACGCTTCTGCTGGGTGCCCTGATTGTCACGACCGCAGGAATCATGCTCAATTCAAGCACGCAGGAGCTCAATAGGCTCCCGCTGATTTTAGTCATGATGCCTGTCGTAAATGGGAGCGCTGGGAACATAGGCAGCATTCTCGGTGCAAGGCTTTCCTCGGCGCTCCACCTTGGCACAATAGAACCCAGGCTGAAGGGGCAAAAGCTACTGAAGGAAAACATCTTGGCAACTCTCCTGATATCTCTTGGAACATTTTTGTTCGCGTCAGTACTTTTCTTCGCGATTGGAATCAGGATAGGGATGGCGGCCTCAAGCTCGCTGGCGCTGACCCTCGCATTCTTGATGACGGGCGGGCTGGTGAGCGTGCTTCTGGTGCTCGTCACAGTCGCCTTCGCTTTTGCATCCTTCCGCGGGGGGCTTGACCCTGACAATGTGGTGATTCCGATAATGACTTCGGTTATGGATGTGCTCGGCGTAACCTGTTTATTACTGTCTGTGAAAATAATGGGGGTGTGAAAGTGACTAGCTTCAAGCCAACCAGCGTCCGTGAACTCCTGACCGAGATGAAGGACGTGTCGGACCTCATGATAGACCTCGCCTACGCCACTGTGCTGTTCGAGAGCGCGAGCCTGGCCGAGCGAATGCACGAGCTTGAAACCAGGATGGACGACCTGATGTACAGGATAAGGGCGGTGGCGGCCGTGGTCACCCGAAACATTCAGGAAGCCAAGAAGATAACAGGCATACTCCAGGTGGCGAGCGCCGCGGAGACGGTGTCGAACGCCACCGGAGACTTGGCGGACCTCGTCAAGAGAAAAATGAAAATACACCCGGTGATCTGCGAGGCGTTGCAGCTGGCGGACGAGCAGGTGGTGCAGGTTGAAATCTCGAAAAAATCAACCATGGCCGGAAAGACGTTCCACGACCTCAGGCTGCCCTCAACCATAGGCGTTTGGACCCTCGCACTGAAGAGGGGAGACAAGTGGATCATACCGCCGTTGAGCGACACCCAGATAGCGGCTGGGGATGTGCTCGTTTCCAAGGGGCCGAAGGACGGTGTTGAGGTCTTTGCGAAGATGGCTGGAAAGAGCATTGCACGCTGCACGCCCGGGAAAAAGTTTTCAAAGATAAGGAACTCCCTGGCCGAGATGAGGGACCTCACGGGAATAATGGTGGACATGGCCTACTCAGCCATCCTGTTCAGGTCGACCGAGATTGCCGAAGACGTCAGGAGGTTTGAGGAGAGCTTTGACAAACTGAACTACACGATTTGGCTGGAGACCCTGAAGGCGGCGCAGGGTGAGAAGGACCTGGAGAGGCTGAACAGCGTGCTCCAGATAGCCAGGTCCATGGAGAGGATTTCCGACGCCGCGGACCAGATAGCCGACGTGGTGCTCAGGAAAACCGAGATGCACCCTGTGTTCGCCAGCGCGCTTGCGGAGTCCAAGGAGCAGATAGCCAAGGTGGTCGTCTCGGCCGGGTCTGAGCTGGCAGACAAGACGATAAGCGAGCTGAGGCTCTGGGACTCCATGGGGGCGTACATCCTAGTTATAAAAAGAGGGGAGAGCTACATAGTTGACCCGAGCAGAAGCGCCAAGATAAAGGCCGGGGACGAGCTGATCGTCAGAGGTTCTTTCTTCGGCATAGACAAGGTGAAGAAGACCGCTGGGGAGAGAAAATGAAGTCGGTCTGGTGCAGGGATGTCGAAGATGTTGTGAACGTGGCCCGGAGCCAGGGGTGGCTCTTCCACTACGGCACCCGGGGGAAGCATTACTATTACGTTTACGCGGGGGTGGAGAACGAGCTGCTGTGCCTAGCCGTTGAAGCCAAGGCACTGCTGAAGGGGAAGTATGTTTCTATAGACGACGACGGGGCGCTGCAGGTGTCAGAGAAACCCATCATGCCCGTGTGCGCCAGGATCATAGAGGCGGCGAAAGACGAGAACTTTGAGCAGCTTTTGAAGTGATCAATCTTCCAGGGAAAGGAGGGCCATCCTTTCAAAAATCAGGTGTTTCAGGGGGGCCACCTGAAGCTCCCGCTTAGATATTGAGAAGAACCGCTTGAGCCTGGCCTCCTTTCTGGGGCTGATGTCCAGGACCCTGTCGTCGCGCTCGGCGTGGCTGAGGATGCTGGAGAGGGCCTTCTCCACCTGCTGGGCTGAGTCTCCGATGACTAGGAGGGCCAGCTCCAACTGTCCGGGCTTCAGCCCGGCCTTTTTCAGGGCCTTGCCTATCTGGCGCTCCGCGGAAACCCAGCAAATCAAATCCAGCTTGAAGGAGTCGGCGAAGCAGTGCCCGCTGCAGCGCGAGACTATAGCGAGGCGGGCGGCGTGGATCAGGTGCTCCGGGCCGGCAATCATGGCGGCGTCGAAGGCCTGGCTGACGGTGCCGAGCTTCCCGTCCACCTTTTCCAGTTTCTGGAGGAGGTGCTCGGCCTGCCCTGAGGTCACCGCGCCGGCGAGGCCGACCACCTTTTTTGCGCCGGGGATTTTTACCACCCGGAATCTCGGAAGCCTCATAAGCACCCCTTTCAAGGTATCTAGGAGTGATATGCGCCCGACAGCTTATAAAATGAAGATGGAGGACCTCGTGCGCGGAGAATACATGAGGTCGCCGGACGGGGCGGAGCCCAGCTACCTGCTGACCCCGTGGGGAGAGAAGGTCTCAAGGGCGAGGGTGCTCGGGACCGTCGTTGACAAGTTCATCAGGGACGACCGCAGCTACGCGGCCCTCAGGCTGGACGACGGGAGCGCGACCATCAGGGTGCGCGCGTGGGCCGAAGGGGTGCCGGAGCTGGACAGGTTCAACATCGGGGAATCTTTGGACGTCATCGGGAGGGTGAGGGAGTACCAGGGTGAGGTGTACCTCGTGCCTGAGCCGGGGCTGGTCATGCCAGTCAAGGACCCCAACCTGCAGACGCTCCGCGAGCTCGAGATTGTGAAGATCAAAAAAGATGCATTGGCCAGGGGCGTCAGGCCGGGCGTCAGAAGCGGGCTTCACGAGGTCGCTGTTGGTTTCGGCTCCGCGGCTGCCGAGGAAGCGGCCCCGCAGATGCCTGAGGTGCCGGAGGAGCTTAAGAACAGGACCGCCGCGGCTGCAGAGAAGCTGGGCGAGGAAGACGGGGTGACTCTGGACGAGCTTGCGGCGGAGCTGAAGGTCTCAAGGAAGGAGGCACAGGATGCCGTCAGAGCGCTTCTTGTCGACGGGCAGCTGTTCGAGCCCAAGCCCGGAAGATTCAAAGTCGTGAGGTGAAGGGATGGCCGAGGGCTACGAGGAGCTGCTCGATAAGGCGATTTCCCAGGTCCCGAAGGTGGTCATGGAGAAGGACCGCTTCCAGATTCCCGAAGCCGAAATCGTGACTGCCGGGAACAGGACCACTGTGAAAAACATCAAGGCGATTGCCTCGGCACTCAACCGCGATGTCTCACACCTTTCCAAGTATTTGTTGAGGGAGCTCGGGGCGGCCGGGGAGGCGGGCGAAAGCCAGCTCACTGTGCAGGGGAAATTCTCCAAAGCCGCCGTGGACGAGCGCATAAGGAGGTACGCCGAGGAGTTCGTGATCTGCCGGGAGTGCGGGAAGCCTGACACCAGGATAGAGCAGAGGGGAAGGTTCCAGGTGCTCAGGTGCGGGGCCTGCGGGGCCAGGAACCCCGTGAGGAGCGTGTGAGGCTGCCGCTGCTCAGGGTGGTCCGCTCGGGGCACGAGACAATCGTCGTGATCTGCGACTCGAAGCTATTGGGGAAGAAATTCAGGAAGAAGAAGCTGAAGCTGGAGGTCAAGGAGCATTTCTACTGCGGCAGGGATGCCAGCGTGAAGGAGTGCCTGGAGGCGCTGGAGGCCGCCACGATAGCCAACCTGGTGGGGTCGATTGTGGACGAGGCCGTGAAGGCGGGGATGCTGGACAAGAACTGCGTCATCAGGTTCAAGGGGGCGCCGCACGCGCAGCTAGTGAAAATGTAATCAAGTCATTGCCGTGTTGATATGTCAAAACAACGTTGCATTCCTACGTTCGTTAATTCTGGTTCTACGAGTAACAATAAAATAGCTTGAGTATAGGATTAGCTATGGACAAAACCCGTAGGCAAGAGGCCAGAAAGGAAGCACTAGACTTGGACAAAAAGTTAGGGGTAGCTCCACGAGTGTTTTCTTTAAGAATAATTAGACCATTTGATGAACGGATTGAGAAAGATTTTAGAGATTTTAAAAAAGAATTGTATGATGATTATAAGAAAAGGATTGAAACGGCAAAAAGAACTGGGAAGGATATCGGTAAGTTAAAAAAAGAATTCAAAAAAGAGCGAAGCCGTAAAATCCGAAGTTTTTTTGAGGAAAAGAAAAAACAACACCCGGACATTTATACCTTTGACGAAATGATGGCGGGGTTCAGAGGAGCGTCCGAGCTATCAAGGAGACTTTACAACAAGGCGATAACAAAAAGCTACTTGCAATTTGACGCCAAAGAGAAAGTAGACCACTACAATAACGTGGTTGAGGCTGCAAAGGAGTTGGGACAAGAAGATTTACCGTCAGATTTCATAACCGGGGTGTCCAAAAAGATTCAATCTAATTTCCGCAGAAAGGAACTTGCTTATGGGACAAGCGCTCTGCCAACGGCTGGCCCAGGTTTTCCCATTCCTTTTTATTTGAGCCAAGGTGGACAACAAGAGAAAAAGTCGTTGATTGATTTTCAAATCTACACAGACAGCAGCGGTAAGTTGCTTGAAAGCAAAGAATTCATGGAATCATCGGTGAAGGGTCCAAGACTGGGCGACGATTTCATTTTAGAATTCAAAACCCCAGTCGAAAGGGATGAAAAGATAATTTTTGAAAAACGGCAGTTCTTGTGCTCCACGCAAAAACGAAGGCGCAATTTCAAGCGTTCAAGAGACGATGCAACAAACAAATTAATAATGGATTATCTAACAGGAAACATTGAAAAAGGTGTTGAAGAGTTTTTGAAGAAGAAATCATCGGAAAAACTGATAACTGCTCCCCAGGCTGAAATCCTACAAAGAAAGTATACGCACATTCCACAATACGAAATCCAGCAAAAAATGGTGCGTTTCAAAAACACGCCAGAATTCTTTGCTGCAGTTACAGTAAGCAATATCCCAAAAGATATCGCAGAAACTTCGGAATCGGTTTTAGCTGGCATTGATTTCTGTTATTCAAAATCCAAAATACTTTACCTTTCAATAATTGACATGGACAAACGTAATTTGAACAAACAAAAAGTAGAAGACTGGCAACTGTTTGCGAAGCCGTTCTACGGCGACAACAGCAAGAATAGTTATGGGATGAGAAAAATATATGACGATTACTATTCCGAGAAAAGGAAAGTCCAAAGCAAGCTTTCCAGAAAAATAGAGCCTTACGAAAGGGGATTCAAGTTCCAGTTGAGATTCGAAAACAGACGCAAGTATGCCATGAGAAAAATCGTTGCAGACATTACCGAGCTTGTTAAAAAATACAAAGTCTCGAAAGTATCTGTTGAAAACCTTGAAGGTCTGAGAAACAAAGAAGACTGGTTCACTGTTAACAAAATAAGGAATTTCCCAAGGGCGGCAATGATGAATATGTTGAAGCAGAAGCTAGAGGGGGCAGGCATAATATTTGCGGAGATTTCTCCTAAAAATACAAGTAAAGCATGTTCAATATGTGGCAAGACAAATGAGGATTTCACATTCAAATACCGCTCATCAAACGGATTTCCGCCATTTACATGCAAAGACGAATCATGCCGTTTTAGCAAGGATAAATCCAAAATATCGCAGCACGAACTCTGGCTCAGGGATGCGGACCAAAATTCCGCGAGAAATATTGCGACAAAAGGCTTATTATAAACGGTGGGAAAGTATAATTTGACAACTACATGAGCTACCTACCACAGCGGATAGGTAGTGATGTAGGCGTGGTAGATTGCACCTACCGAATGGGCCGCGAACCCACCCAGTGGGCGGGAAACTTGGGAAACCTTGTTTTCTGGCGACCCATCAGCTATTCCTGCCTTTATAAACAGGGCTACATTTCCATCAAATTCGATGGAAAGTTCTAAAAAACCAAACTACAAGGCAAATAGCATGTAAAATCATGGCCGTGGCAGAGAGGATAGTTGGAAAATGTGATGTGCAAGGAGATATTCGGGACCGACTCGTTCAGGTTGAGCGAAGTGGCAGAGAGGATAGTTGGAAAATGTGATGTGCAAGCTATCAAATATTGCTGCGTCGCCCCACCAAAAACCGTGGCAGAGAGGATAGTTGGAAAATGTGATGTGCAAGAATTCTCTGACATGGGGAAGGTATGAGTGTTGGAACGTTGTGGCAGAGAGGATAGTTGGAAAATGTGATGTGCAAGAAATAATAGTATATCTCAAGTAGTATATATAGCTTGCGGGTGGCAGAGAGGATAGTTGGAAAATGTGATGTGCAAGCCATCCCCCAGCACTCGGCGTTTGACTGCCTCGAAATGTGGCAGAGAGGATAGTTGGAAAATGTGATGTGCAAGAACGCTGGAGTAAGCGATTAGTTTTTTGAGAAGTTCGGTGGCAGAGAGGATAGTTGGAAAATGTGATGTGCAAGAAGCGCGGCGGCTCCTGTCCTCGCGGTCGCAACGGAGTGGCAGAGAGGATAGTTGGAAAATGTGATGTGCAAGGCTAACAGCATAGGAATAAGAAAACTTTCTGTTCTCGTGGCAGAGAGGATAGTTGGAAAATGTGATGTGCAAGAAGATAGCCGCGCGCTTCCGCCATGTCCTTTGCTGCGTGGCAGAGAGGATAGTTGGAAAATGTGATGTGCAAGTCATACGGATTATGCTGCCCAACACATTTTTCTGTAACAACAGTCAACACATCTCTTTTTGTATTTGGTAGGGGGCGGGAAACTTTCTTTTGAAATAGTTTCCCTTATGTCTGAAATTATTTGAAGAACCCTTGTTTTATCGTTCAAAGGAATTTTCACTATGTCTTTAGAAAGAGAAAATT
>JBFLWG010000028.1:0-13860 GCA_040757795.1 Hadarchaeota archaeon (SeqCode)
CGTCCAACCCAGTGATGTCAAAGTCATGGAGCTTCTCCTCGAGCCAGCCTATGCCGCAGCCGACGTTGAGGATTCTGTCCCCCGCCTTCAGATGTTTCCGGATGTAACTTGCTTCCATATCTGTCACATTTTTTCCTAACTCGCTCACGCAAAAACCAATGAATTTCTCTACGTCGCTGGTCATCACTTCTCGCCAACCATCAAGACGGAATTTTTTCCAACTCTATCGGCGCCAAGGTATTTGTAGCCGGCCCGCACCAACATGTTTTTTACATCATTCGGTGTGAATTTATAACAACCGGATTTCCTTTTCCGCTCGGTGAACCAGTAATCCAGCACGATTATCTTCCCATAGCTTCTGAGTATCTCCCTAATTTTTCTTAATGCTGTAATCGGCCGGTCTATGTGGTGGAGTGTGTAAATTAGAGTCACGGCATCAAATGTTTTCTCGCCAAAACACTCATCTATTTTGTGTGCGTCCCCTCTTACACACTCGATTAAATCACAGGTGTCAAATTTCTTGCACCACTTGTGTGATTTCACAAACCCAGAATCGGACATGTCGAACCCCACTATTTTTCTGTTGAGTTTTTTGGCAAGACAATTCACCAGATAGCCTTCCCCACATCCCACATCCAGCAGATCCCCGGTTTTGTTTATTTTTCGTTGGATTTCATTACAAATCATGTGGTCGTTCATTTTCCGCTCGCCCCCCATAAAATCTCTTAATCATGCCGGTAGACTTTAGCAGGTCAAGCAACTCCCTCCGTCTTTCTTCGCTCCCAAGAATCTCGTTCACGACCCCGCTTTGATAATGTGCTTTGAGTTTTACCCTAATTTTTTTCTTCAACCTAGTTTCAAGCACATGTTTTATCATTGTGCCTATGGCTGCGCTGAACGGGCACATGGGGGCAGTCAGGGTGTAAGAGACCTCTATCGCGTCATCCGTGATTTTGATGTCGCCCTCACCAACTAGTTCCATGTCGACGATGGACTTGTTTGGGTAGTCTGGGTCGCGTATTTCTTTCAAAATTTCAATGACTTCTTTTTCATCCAACACATCACCTTGATTCATCAACAATTTCACGGATATCCTTCTCAACATCCGCCGCCTCGGCCATGCTCACTTCTGGAAAAAGCTGTGTTACCATCGTTGGCCTCATCCCAACAATCTTCACTTTGCCGTTGTCCTCCAGCACATTTATCTTGCACGGCATGCAGAGCGAGATGTACCTGTTTTTGTTGAGGAAGCTGTTTGCATGCTTCCCCGAGCAAATCTCGATTATCTTGAGCGGGCCATGTTCGAACCCCTTTGCAGCCAGTCTTTCCTTGATATCATGTATCTGAAAAACTGTCCAACCCTTCCTTTCAACGCTTCTCAGGACGGAAACCACAGCTTCGTCAAAGCTCTTTCCGGTCTCCACAACATGTGCAAAGTCCTCAAGCTTCATGCTTTGCCCCCAATCGTTTGTGCTCAATCATCATACATCGATTCATCACGACATCCAAGCCAGCGCCTTTGGCCAGCTTGGCGGCTTGCTCGTTCACGATGCCTAATTGCATCCATACTGCGCGCAGCTTCCCGTGTTTTTGTTTGAGTTGAATGGCCTGTTCTACGATGGGCGAAACATCCTCGGATGGCCTAAAAATATCCACCACCTCAATGCTTTTCTGGAGCTCCTCTGGAGCATCCAATAAGCTCTTGTAACATTTTTCGCCCAAAATTTCGCCTGCAAGGGGATTGATAGGGACTATGCGATGCCAGTGGTTTTTCAGGTAAGTCGCTACCCTGTGGCTATCTTTGGCAGGATCTCTTGACAGCCCTACCACCGCCACGGTTTTGAAGCCGATAATAAATTTCAGTGTTTCATCTTCGGCCACCATGCTTCCCCTCCTCAACTAGCTTTTTTCCTTCTGCAAGCTGTTCAAAAAGCACCTCCCGGATGAGCGCACATGCCCGCACAATTTTCCGACTGGCAATCCTGTAATACACGTTCACCCCATCTTTACGCGCCACGACCACTCCACGCTGGCGCATGAGTGCGAGATGCTGTGATAAATTTGCCTGCCGCAAGCCGGTGGCTACAACCAATTCATTCACAGTTTTTTCCCCGTCCCTGAGCAGGTTCAGAATTTCCAACCTGATGGGGTTCGAGAGCGTTTTGCAAAGTTCAGCGTGCAGCTGGAAAATCTTGCGTTCTTCGGCCATTCCAACCATATTCAGATATTCGAATAAGTTTATAAATGTTGATATCCAATTAATTCTTTGGACACATGACAGTGGTTACCATAATCATAAACAAGGCCCCATATGGTGAGGAGCTGGCTTGGAATGCTCTGAGGCTGGCACAGGCGCTACTTGCCAAAGGAGTTCGTGTTAACATTTTTCTGCTCGGTGACGGCGTGTTTGCCGCGAAGAAAGGGCAGACCACACCACATGGATATTACAACCTGGAACAAATGCTGGAAGATTTGGCAGAGCGAGGCGCGAAAATCGGAGCATGCGGCACATGCGCGGCAGCGAGAGGACTTGAGGAAACAATGGTCAGCGGCGTGAAGATGAGTGGGATGATTGACCTCGCGACATGGATAAAAGAAAGCCAGCACATCCTTACATTTTAACTACTTCCGCCGCTCTTGATATTGCATCCCGCGTGATTTTCAAATCTTTTCCAGAATGGGCGGAAGAAGTGAACCAGCACTCAAGTTGCGACGGCGCTGCAAAAACTCCGTTTTTCAGAAGAGTTTGGTGGAACCTCATGAAATTGGTCATGTCGGATTTCCTGGCATCATCTGCTGAACGAACCTCTGACTCGTTGAAAAACACCTGAAACATAGAGACCACCCTGTTGACAGGAAAACCCAATTCCTTTTCCAAGATGTCTGCAACTTTTCCGGCAAAGCCGCTCGCTTTTTGAATGCTTTTTTCCTTCTCCAGAGTCTCGATGGTCGCCAAACCAGCCGCCATCGTCACGGGATGGCCGCAAAATGTTCCGGCTTGGTAGACCTTGCCCGCGGGAGCGACCAGTTTCATTATCTCCTTTTTCCCTGTGAAGGCGCCGACCGGGAACCCGCCGCCGATTATTTTCCCCAACGTTGCTATGTCCGGTTCAACCCTGTAGAACTCCTGCGCGCCTCCCATCGCCAACCTGAAGC
Source organism: Hadarchaeota archaeon (SeqCode) (assembly GCA_040757795.1). Classification (GTDB taxonomy): domain Archaea; phylum Hadarchaeota; class Hadarchaeia; order Hadarchaeales; family Hadarchaeaceae; genus DYTO01. The sequence goes on from JBFLWG010000028.1 coordinate 3,157, forward strand.
CGGTTATGACCTCATCGAAAATCAGAAGCGCGCCGTTGTCATCACAGATTTCCCGGAGCCCCTTAAGAAAACCGTCCTGCGGAGGGATGCACCCGAGGTTGCCCATGACGGGCTCCATCATGATGGCCGCCAGCTTGTTTTTGCGCGAGATTTTCTCGACGCTGCCAATGTCGTTGAACGATGCCACAAGAGTGTTTTTCCTGAGCACGTGGGGGATGCCTGGGCTCTTTGGCCCCTTTTTCCCGAACAGAAAGTGGTCGTGGGCGCCGTGGTAGCAGCCGTCGAATATCAGGATATTTTCTCGCCCCGTGTACGCCCGCGCAAGCCTCACCACGCTCGCCGTCGCCTCCGTCCCTGAGTTGACGAAGCGCACCATCTCGGCGCACGGCACGTGTTTTATGATTTTGTCCGCCATTTTCAGCTCAAGCTCGCTCGGCACGCCGAACAGCACCCCGTGGTCAAGCTGGGTTTTCACTGCCTTGACCACCGCAGGCGTGCGATGCCCGAGAATCAGTGGGCCGTAAGCTAGGCAGTAGTCAACGTACTCATTCCCGTCCACGTCGCGGATTTTCGACCCGTTTCCGTCCGCTACAAAAAAAGGGTGCGGCTTGAAAGCTCGGACGGGGCTGTCAACACCGCCAGGCAAGAGACTCTTTGCCTTTTCGTAAAGCCGACGCGACCTCACTCAATCACCTAAATTCCAATTTACATTTACGTTAATCAGCTTTATCCGGTTGGTCGGGGGGAGCCGCTTGGGGCAAAAAGCGTGTCGATGGTCGGCTTTTCAGGCTCGTGGTTGATATTGATGCCATTTTTTGACGAGATTTCAGTAATCTCTTTTCCCAGCGATATGACGAAAGAGCTGTTTATCTTTTGCAAAAATCTCTTCTTCAATCCAATCTTTTGCGCGGAATTCAGGAGATACTTCAAAAGCCCGGAGCTCGTGAGCAATGTATAATCGCTTTTGATCTTAAGGTAAGTCCTGACCGTTTGCTCTAGGTTTTTCGGCTTGACCTTGTAGGCAACCACGTTAGTCGCCCCTGCCAGCTTCTCCGTCGCAAGCGGGGACCTGAAAGCCAAGACTCGGCCTAAATTTTTCTTCTTTAGCAGCTCCCTCACGCCGGCCAGGCTCTGCTCCCTCGGGACCCAGACTCTCCTGAAACCCCGACGCATGAGCTCTGCGCGCGTGGTGCCCCCGACCGCGACAAGCTTGTGCTTCCTGAAATCAAAAATCTCGGCCACCGACCGGACCCCTGCCGCGCTCATGAAGACCAGTGTGTCCCACTCCTTCGACGCGGCCGCCCTCAACCATTGCTCGTTCGATGATGTCTCACAAATCTCGAAGACCTTTGGCACCCCCCCAGCCCGCCTGACCAGCCGCTCAGTCCTCTTCACCTCGTCCTTGGCCCTGAAAGTCGTGATCCGTTTTCCTTTGAAATCAAGCAGACCGCTGACCACTTCCCCAACAACAAGAACTGCTGGAGCCCTCAAGCCTGCCCTGCGCGAAAAGTCAAATATCCTGCCAAGTGTGGAAACCGCCAGCCGCTCCTCGTCAGTTGCCCCGCTGCTTATGAGCGCGCAAGGCGTGGCCGCGGGCTTCCCCATACGCTTCAGCTTCTCGACCACTTCACCGAGATTCTCAACCGCCATCAAAACTACAACAGTGCCCCCAAGGTTGCGCCAGCCCTGTCTTCTGCCCTCCGCACGGTGTCCAGTCAGAATTGTAAGACTTGATGAGACGCCTCGCTTGGTGAGTGGGATTTTAGACAGCGAGGGGACAGAAATTGCGGAAGACAGCCCAGGAACCACTTCAACATCAACACCACGGTGCTGTAGGTACTGGAGCTCCTCACCTCCCCGCCCGAACACCATCGGGTCGCCGTTCTTCAGCCTGACAACGACATTGCCCTTTCTCGCCTCGGAGTACAGCCTGCGGTTGATCCAGCCCTGCTTGAGCGACTCGCCAGGCTTCTTTCCAGATGGGATTTTCCTGGCTTTCACGGCGTGGCCGAGCGCTTTCGGGTCAGCCAGCCGGTCGTAGAGCACGACATCGGCCTTGCGCAGAGTTTCGACTGCGCGCAGCGTGAGCAAGTCGGCGGCTCCGGGGCCGCAGCCGACTAGGTAGACTTTGCCTGACACAAAATCCGCCCCGCCTTCTTTCCCAACGCGATTGGATCTTCGCCCTTCAGTTTGATCAGCATGCGCCCGCCATCGTGGACCACCGCCACCAGCCCTATTGACTTGCCTCGGGCCCTCGCGACCGCTCCCGCCCCCCCGCGGCACCCCAAACCCAACTCGTCGAGGAAGGCCCGCTCGCAGACGACCTCCTTCCAGGCCCTTACATCGTTAATCCTCTTCAGAAAACCTGGCCCGCCCTTCCTTCCGACGACCGCCAGCGCCCCCTGCCCCGGCGCTGGGACAACCTCGTCCAATTCAAATGTTTGCGCGGCCCGCTCAGTCAGTCCAAGCCTTTCAAGCGCGGCCAACGCCATGATAGTGGCATCATACAAACCTTCGTCCAACTTTCTGATGCGGGTTTCAATATTCCCGCGTATCTCTTTGAACTTCAAATCCGGTCTTAGAAAAGAAACTTCGGATATTCTTCTCACACTATCTGTCCCGACCACTGCGCCTGTGGGAAGCTCACTCAAGTTTAGACCCCATCTTGAAACGAGAACATCATTTGGAGATTTCCGTTCGGGCACGCACGCAATCTCAAGCTCTCTGGGGATGTCAGTCGGCAGGTCTTTCAAACTGTGGACCCCGATGTCAACTGCACCATCCAGCACTGCTTTGTTTATCTCGTTGACGAACATCCTTGGGATTTTTTTCTGCTGCAAATCACCCGAAGTTCTTATTATTTTGATCTCGGCTTCAATTGCCAGTTCCACCTCTTTCAACTTCTTCAAAACCAACTGCGTCTGCAACAGCGCGAGCTTGCTCCCGCGCGTCCCGACCTTAAGTTTCATCCAACCACTTCACAACGTCGAGAGCTGCATAAGTTATGATTAAGTTGGCCCCCGCGCGTTTGATTGCGGTTAATGTTTCCAAGAAAGATTTCTTTTCATCTATTAATCCTCGCTGAGCAGCCAGCTTTAGCATTGTAAATTCCCCGCTGACCTGATACGCTGCGATGGGGGTGGCGAACGTTCGCCGCGCCTCCCGAATTACATCTAGGTAAGGCAAGGCCGGTTTTACCATTACGATGTCCGCCCCCTCTTGGATGTCAAGTGAAATTTCGTGCATGGCCTGCTCAAGTGACCTAAAGTCCATCTGGTAGGTGCTACGGTCTTGGATGTAAGGCAAACCCTTCACCTGCTTCGGCTCACTTTCAACCGCGTCCCTGAAAGGGCCGTAGAATGAGCTGGCGAACTTTGCAGAGTAACTCATTATGCCCACGTCTGTCAAACCCCCGGCGTCCAAAGCGTCACGGATGGCCTTCACCTGCCCGTCCATCATTGCCGACGGAGCGACAAAATCGGCCCCAGCCTTGGCGTGCGAAACCGCGATTTTTGACAGTAAATCCAAAGTGCGATTGTTTTCAACTCCCCGCTCGGCCAAAACTCCACAGTGGCCATGCGAAGTGTACTGGCACAGGCAGACGTCCGTAAAAACAACAATGTCTGAAATCTTTTTTATTCGCTTGACAGTCTTTTGTACGATCCCTTCATCGTTGTAAGCTTCGCTTCCCAAAACATCTTTTCTTGCTGGCAAACCGAACAAAAGCAGCCCTTTAATGCCGGCGCTTTCGCAACTCTCAACAACTTCGTCGATGCCATTCAATGGATGATGATGCTGGCCGGACAAGCTCTTTATCTCGGCTTTTTTTATCAGTCCCTCCTTGACGAAGACCGGGTAAACAAAGTCATCCTTGCTCAAGCTGACGGAAGCAACCAGTTTCCTCACCTTGTCACTCTTTCTCAATCTCCTCAGTCTTGCGTCATGCCCCACGCGCCAGCGCCTCCTTGACCTTCTTTGAAAGCCTAGGATTCTTCCCAAATGTCGAAAATGAAAACACGCCAAAATCTTTTTCTATCACGGCCGGGAAAATCACGTTTCCTCCCTCAAAGAAGTCCGACCTGTTCACAAGACAACCATCTTTCATTGCGCTCTTGGAAATCTCGGCGTTAAGTTTTTTATCATCGGTGGCTGCCACAACCAGAAAATATTCCTTGAACAGCGGCAAATTTTTCGCCGCCAAATTTTTCTGTACGAACTTCGCCCGGCCCCTGACAGCAATCTTTTTCCTGTCGATTACAGTTACTTCCGCGCCCGCCGCCAAAAGTTTCTTCACCCTTCTCTTCCCAACTTTCCCAAAACCGACGACCAGGGCCTTCTTCCCCCGGAGGTTAACGTGGAGCGGCAGGTACATCTACTTCTTCTCTTCAGGCTTGTTTTGGGAAGCGTAATGATTCATCAGCAGCTCCGCCAGCTCCGGCCTCATTATCTTCTCTGAGATTGGCTTCTTCTCGAGAAGGAGCTCCCGTATCTTCGTGCCGCTGAGGCTCACCCGCGTGCTCTTCAGATGTGGGCAGGTCTTCTCGGTGGCCATCGCGTCGCAGAGCACGCAGAAGAACGCGTTCTCGAAAAACATCGGCGTTATCCCGAGCTCCCCCTCCTCAAACTCGAAGAATATCCTCTGGGCGTCGTACGGCCCGTAGTAGCCGCCCACCCCCGCGTGGTCCCTCCCGACGATGAAGTGGGTGCAGCCGAAGTTCTTCCTCACCAAAGCGTGAAATATCGCCTCCCTCGGCCCAGCGTACCTCATTGACGTGGACAGCGCCGCGAGCAGGAACCTGTTCCGCGGGTAGTAGTTGTTTAGGATTATCTCGTAGCTCCTGACCCTCACGTCCGCCGGCACGTCCTCCTTCCTGGTCCAGCCGACGATGGGGTGGATCAAAAGCCCGTCCACGACCTCGAGGGCGCACTTCTGCAGGTACTCGTGCGAGCGGTGGAGGGGGTTACGGGTCTGGAAGCCCACGACCGTACGCCAGCCCCTCTCCGAGAACTCCTTCCTGGTCTGCGCAGGGTCCATGTGGTACCTTTCAAACGGGTGCTTTGGCCTGTTCACCAGGTCTATCTTCCCGCCGAGCAGGACATCCCCCCAGCCGTAAACTGTCGCGACGCCGGGGTGCTCCTCGTCCGCCGTACGGAAGACCTTCTGCGCGGTCTCTCTTTTGTTGTAGCTGAATTTTTCCTCAAGATGCAGGACCGCGATTGGGGTTTTTTCCTTGTCCAAAAGCGCCACGTCCTCCCCCTCCTTGAGGCCTGCCGCTGTCTGCTCGTCGACAGGGAGGACAATCGGGATCGTCCATGGCGAGCCGTCCGCGAGCCTCATCCTGTTGAGCACGGAGTCGAAGTCCTCCTTCGTGAGGAACCCCTCGAGAGGGCTGTAGCCTCCGGTGGAGATGAGCTCGGCGTCCATCACCATCTCGTCGCTCAGGGCTATCGTCTTGTAGCCCTTCAGCTCCGCCAGAACCTTGTCCCTCGCCTGGCCGGTCAAAACCCTGTTCACAAGAGCCATCCAGTCACCTCAAGCAGTCTTCCTTTGTATTTCGAACTTTTCCACCTTTCCGTCCGAGTCGGTCAATGTCCACACAATCCTGTCCTTGCCCATCTCCGGCACTAGGGTGGCGTCATGGCGGGCGATGGCTTTCGGTAGCTTCAGCTTGATGGCTCTGACCGGGCAGTGCTTGACGCAGACCCAGCAGTTCCAGCAGTCCCTGTTGTCCCAGATGAAGGCTTTTTTTGTCTTCGGGTCAAGGGCGAGGAGGTCGCCCGGGCAGAGCTTCACGCAGAGGCCGCAGCTGTTGCAGATCTTTTCATCGATTGCTATCGGCATCACATCACCCCTTGTACCTGTCTCCCGGCAGCATCTGCATGTAGGGCACCTTGAACACCTTTATCTCGCCCGTGGCGGGGTCGCGCCTGCTGTTGACGAAGCAGAGCCAGTTCTCGTCGTCGAGCTTTGTGTAGTCGAGCCTCGTCTGGTAGCCGGGCCACCTTGTCTCCTTCCTGAAGATCAGGTGCTCCACAAGCACCCGCGCGACGTCTATCCTGTCGATCAGGTCGTGGGCGAGCATCAGCTCGTGCAGGTTCTCGGCCGCGAGCTCGTTGGCGTGCTTGTCCGCCAGCTCCCGCAGGCGCCTGCGCGCGACCAGAAGCCGCCCCTCATCCATCTCGTAGAAGACGCTTATCCCTCCCGCGTACTTGTCCATGGTGGACTGAAGCTCGTCCTCTAGGTCCGCCGGTCTCATCTTCCCGCTGCCGTCCTCCCGCCTGACAAGTGGGTCAAAAATCCTTTCCAGTTCCCTCTCTGCGAGGCCATCGCCGGCCTCCCCGATTTCGCTTGTCTTGATGTACTCCACGGCCGAGCGGGCTGCGATGACCCCCTCCGCCCAACACCCTGAGACGAACTTGTAAGGCACGCCGCCGGCGACGTCCCCTGCCGCGAAAAGGCCCTCAAGCGTTGTTTTTCTGCTGTCGTCGACCCAGTAGCCGGCCTGGCAGTGCCCGCCGACAATGTATGGCTCCGTGCCGGAGATTGCTATCGGCTGCTTGCTCGAGTCTATCTTGTTTGCCGCCAGCCAGAGCGTCATCTGGGGGTACATGTCGAGGTAGCTGGCCTTCAACTGCCTGACCCTGTCCTGGGTGAGGTGCCTCGTGTCGAGGTAGCAGGGGCCGCGGCCCGCCTTGACCTCCATCGTCGGGGCGTAAACCCTGATCGGGGTCGGGGCGCCCTCGCCTCCCATGTGGGCATACCTGGCCTTCATGTACTGCTCGCCCTTTGCGTTCACCTGGGCCGCGCCGAAGCCCAAAGCAAGGGTCCCCGTGGGGGCGATGATATCCTTCACCCTGAGGGCGATGAACCTCATCTCGAAGCTGGTCATCTCCGCGCCGGCCCTGATGCCCATGGCGTATCCCGCGCCAGTGTTGAACGGGCTGTACCACATCGTGTGGTGGGCGTCGCCCGTGTTGTTGGGCAGGTAGATGCCGGCTGCCCCTCCGGTCGCGATTATGGTGGCCTTGGCCCTCACGATGTAGAACTTCCTGTCGCGGAGGCTGAAGCCGAAGGCGCCGGCCACGCGATTGCCATCCAGAATGTAGTTGGTGGCGACGGTGTGGTTCAGAACAGTGACTTTCGACTCCGACACGGCTTTTGAAATTATCATTTTCAGGGCCTCCCCGTTGATGTCGACGTTCCATCTTCCGCGCTTGGAGTATATTCCCTTCTCGTCCTTCGTAATCGGGAGGCCCCAGCCCTCCACCCTCTTGACAGCCGGGTTAACCTCTCTTATCATGCTGAGGGTGAGGTCCTCGCGACAGATGCCCATCGCCTGCCATCTCACGTAGCGCGTGAAGCTCTCAGGCGTCTCCCCTGGGTGGAGATAAACGTTGATGGCGTTCATCCCGGCCGCGAGACAGCCGCTCCTGTCTATGTGGGCCTTTTCCATGATGACGACTTTCAAATCCTTGCTTAGCCTCTTCGCCTCGACTGCCGCCAAGCAGCCGGCAGCCCCGCCGCCAATTATCAGGAGATCGGCGTCCAACCTTTCCCGATTGATCTCGTCCAGCTTCACCCAATCACCTTCATCACCAGCACTGCGGCGCTGGCGGCTAAAGCTGTTGCCCCCACAACCCGTTTTTGTGTTTTTGATCTGAGAACACCGGAAGTCAGCACCAGCAGTCCCACCGCAATCAGCCCGCCGACAAACAGGGGGAGTGTGACGTCTTTTGTCACCTGCTTCACCAGCACCACTGCTCCCAGCACTATTGCCGTTATCCCGACAATCTTCTTCAGGGTTTTTGACCTCAGGCGCTTGGCTGTCGCCGCACCCAGGATGACCGCGATGGACCCCCCAAACATGAGCGGGAGCAGGACATCAAGCTGTACCCCTGTGAAAGCAAAGTATGTGGAGCCGCCGACCAGCGCAACAAAAAATCTGGCCAGCAGGGACGAACCGATGGCCGTCTGCGGCAGGACTCCCAGGAACATGAGGAGAGGCACGCCCAGCGGGCCCCAGCCAGTGCCGAGCGCCCCGTGGGAGAGCCCGGCCACAAGACCCACTAGGGCGATGGCCGAGGCGGTTGGGCCGCGAAGCTTCCTTGCCAATTCTTTCAGCACGTTGCCTTTGCCGTTGGGTCTGGGGAACTTGATTATGATGAAAGCCCCAGCGGCTATTGTGGAAACACCGACCAGTATCGTGAGCTCCTTCGTCGGGATGTGGGTCGACAGTAGGGCCCCTGAGAATGCCCCGACCATCCCGGCCAGAGCGAGCGGGACCAGGATTTTCTTTCGGCTGTTCCCGCGCTTATAGTGGTACAGGCCGCCCAGGGGGGAGATCAAAACGTGTAGCATCAGGCTTGAGCCTATCGCCACGGTCGGGTCGACGCCGAGAAGGACCAAGCCCGGGACGATGGTTGCGCCGACCCCCGCACCCACCACTCCTCCAAGGTAGCCTCCCACCGAACCGACAAGCAGGACCGCGAGGATGGTTTCAAATGGCGTCTAAATCCCTCCTCTCGGCCTTCGCGTGAACCCTTGGCGAAGGTTCTGTCTAAGTTTGTAAGACTTGATAAAGGCAGGCTGCGCTAGCTCATCCGGCCTAGCACCAGCAGCACCGGCAACAGCAAACTACATCCCTCATTTACACCACCTTTGGCGTCTCCACTATAACATCGTAATAAATTATGGTAATAAAAACCTTTCGAAAAATTCCCGGCAGGAATAAAATCAGGTCGGGGGCTCGAACTACAGCGGGATGGAGAGCGGGCTTTCTGAGCACTGCCCGGCCCGCGATATTACTGCAACATCACCATGTAGCCCATGACCTTCACGCCAGGCTCCGCGCGACCAGCACTCCGCCATGAAAGTACGCCAAGTCTATAAATCCCAAATTCATATATCAGCTGGGCAAACCGCAACCGGTGAAAAAGATGAAGTTCGACAAGAAGGTCCTGATGATGGGCTACGGCGCCGTGGCAAAGTGCACGCTGCCACTCCTCCTCAAGCACGTGAAAATCCCCTACAAAAACCTGACGATAATCGACTTTGAGGACAAGGCCCCCGCCCTGAAGAAGTGGACTAAAAAGGGCGTTAAGTTCGTCCACACCAAGATAACAAGACAAAACCTCAACAAGGTCCTGTCGAAACATCTCGAGGACGGCGGCCTCCTCATAGACCTAGCCTGGAACATAGGCTGCAACGACCTCCTGAAGTGGTGCCACGACCATGACGTCCTCTACGTGAACACCTCCGTCGAGCAGTGGGACCCCGAGAAGGACATGGAGAAAAAGTCCCCCTTTGAAAAATCGCTCTACTTCAGGCAGATGCAGATCAGGGAGCTGGCCAAGCGCTGGAAGGACTCCCCGACGGCCGTGCTCGACCACGGGGCCAACCCCGGCCTGATCTCCCACCTCACAAAGCTCGGGCTGATAGACATAGCGAGGAAGCTGATCTCCGACAAAAAAGTTCCAAAGAATGAAGCGGAAGGGCTCAAGGGATTGATAAGGGAAAGAAACTTCGCGGAATTGTCGATGAAACTCGGAGTGAAGGTGATCCACTGCAGCGAGCGGGACACCCAGATAACTAACAGGCCTAAGGAGGTCGACGAGTTCGTAGGCACATGGAGCATCGAGGGGCTGAGGGAGGAGGGGACCGCCCCTGCCGAGATGGGCTGGGGCACCCACGAGAAGCAGCTGCCGAGACTAGCGCACGCGCCGCCCTACGGGCCAAAGAACCAGATCTTCCTGGCCCAGATGGGCATCAACACCTGGGTGAGGTCCTGGATCCCCGAGGAAGAAATAGTCGGGATGGTGATAAGGCACGGCGAGGCCTTCGGGATATCCGACAGGCTGACCGTCTGGAGGAACGGCAAGGCTGTATACCGCCCGACCGTCCACTACGCCTACTTCACATGCCACGAGACCATCGCCTCCCTGCACGAGCTGCGCTGCCGGAACTACAAGATGCAGCCCAAGGTCAGGATCATGAGCGACGAGATAACGGCCGGGGCGGACATCCTGGGGGCCCTGCTGATGGGGCACAAGTACAATTCTTGGTGGACAGGCAGCGTCCTCGACATCGACGAGGCAAGGAGGCTGGCGCCCGGGGAGAACGCCACGACGCTTCAGGTGGCGGCGGGAGTGGTGTCGGCTGTGTGCTGGATGATAGAGAACCCGCGGATGGGCGTCTGCCTGCCCGACGACCTGCCCCACGACTACATCCTGAAAATCTCGAAACCATACCTGGGCAAAATCGTGTCAAAGCCTTACGACTGGACCCCGCTGAAAAACAGAAAGATAGTCTTCAAGGAGAACCCTGACGCGAAGGCCGACTCAGACCCATGGCAGTTCAAGAATTTCCAATTTATACCGTGAAAGCTTAACATGATGTGGTGGGATGGCCAAGGAAACCAAAGTCGAAGAGGGGATCAACAAGGAGCTGTTCCAACTGCTGGCGCGGGACCACGGGACGCCCGTCTTCATAATCGACCATGAAAAGATAAGGCAGAACTACCGCGAGTTCAAGGAGCACCTGCCGAACGTCCAGGCCTACTACGCCGTGAAAGCCAACTCGAACCCGGAGATTGTCAAGACCCTGTACAAGATCGGCTCGAGTTTCGACGTGGCGTCCTTCCCGGAGTTCATGCTCGTCTACGACAACATCAAGGGGTTGCCGGAAAAGGAAAGGCAGGACTTCAT
>JBFLWG010000029.1:0-13588 GCA_040757795.1 Hadarchaeota archaeon (SeqCode)
TGTGGGTGAAGGTCCCGCACATCCCGGCTAACGGCACCACAACCGTCATTCTCTACTACGGCAACCCCTCAGCGAAATCCGCAGCAAGAGGCTCCGCCGTCTTTGATTTCTTCGACGACTACCCGGGAAGTACGATCGACAACGGAAAGTGGAGCGTCAGGCACGGCTCGCCCTCTGTTGCCAATTCGATTCTGACCCTCGAGGGCGGCAACGGGAAGGACGCGATAAGGAGCAGGGACGCCTGGGGCACAGGCTACGCGTTCAGGTACAGGGAGAGGCCCAGGAACGCCACGGAGTCGCAGGACGCCTGGTCGAACGCCAGCAGCTCGTGGGACTTCTCCGACGACTCCGAGGCAATATACATGTTCCCCGGGAACAACGTCATGTACTTCAGGACGAGGAAGGGCGGCATCCAGACGAACGACGGGGGCCAGTGGACGGTGTGGGACCCGCACTGGACGGTGTTCGAGATGCAGCGGCAGGATTGGAGCGCGAGGCTGCTCGGCAACGACGGCCTGATAGCCCAGGTCACCACGAACGTCCCAACGGTGCCGCTTTTCGTGGGGCACGAGGCGAACGTGAGCACGCTGCTCGTGGACTGGTCACTCGTCCGGAAGCTGGCCCAGATTGAGCCCACCGCAATAGTGGGGACGGAAGATGAGGAAGTGCCGGCCCGGGCTTTCGTGAAGGCGAAGGACCTGGGAGGCCCAGGCCACGCCGTCCAGGAGGAGCTCCCCGAGAACACCTACTTCTGGCGCGTCCGTGCGGTGGACGGCGCAGGGAACGAGGGCCGGTGGTCGAAAGCGAGGTATTTCCAGGTCAAGCGGGACCCGACGCCGCCTCCGGTTCCGGCTTTGGTCTCCCCTGAGAACAACTCGGCCACGGACAACACCCCGGGGTTCAAGTGGTCAGCTGTGGATGATCCATCAGGCGTCTCCTACGAGCTGCAGTACACGAACAACCTGGAACTGCTGGCCGCGCCCGGCCCCGTGACGGAGGGCCTCCTGAGCTGGTGGAGGTTCGACGGCGACGGGAACGACAGCTGGGGCGGGAACCACGGCGAGGTAAGGGGCGCCAGCTTCGTCGACGGCAGGTCCGGCCAGGCCCTGAGCTTCGACGGCGTCAATGATCTCGTCACGGTCGGGAACCAGCCGTCGCTCAACTTCGGGACGGGCGACTTCTCCCTCTCGGTCTGGATGAGGACGACCCACCCGAACAGCTCGTTCTTCATTGGCAAGGGCGCCACTGACCGGCCGGGATACGGCGTGGCCCACTGGGGAGGGAACGTCAGCTTCTCTGTAACATTCGGAAGCTCCGGCTTCAGCCGCGTCGCCTTCCCCGACGCGCAGGTTGTTGACGGGGACTGGCACCTCGTCACTGCTGTCAGGGAGGCAGGCTCCTTGAAGCTCTACATAGACGGGGAGCTCGCGGCCGGGCCGTCCGGCCCCCAAGTTGCGGACATCAGTAGCGGCTCCGACTTCATCATAGGGGCCACGGCCGGCTACTTCTACAGGGGGGAGCTCGACGACGCCATGGTGTACGGCCGGGCGCTCAGCGCGGATGAGGTGAGGCATAACTACAACCCGTCGGCGGCCCCCGTTTCAATGGAATGGCTCGTAGGGTGGGGCCGCAGGATGCCGGTGACGGTGGCCAGCCAAGGCGCCCTGTCAGATTACCAGGTAAGTGTGGATGTGCCGCTGAGGCCGGCCATGCGCCCGGACGCGGCCGACATCAGGTTCACCCTGGGCGACGGCGTCACTCTCCTGCCCCACTGGGTGGAAAGCCGCGGCCAGGCGTCGGCAAGGGCCTGGGTAAGGGTGCCGCTGCTCAATGCCGGAAAAACAGGCTTCTACGTTTATTACGGGAACCCTGCGGCTTCCGGAGCGGAGAATGGTTCTGCCGTGTTCGAGTTCTTCGACGACGCAAGCATGGACCGGTCAGGCAGCTACACCCAGGTCGACTTGTACAGCTCGGGGGCGGGCGGCGTCCTGTCGTACGACCCCGCCGGCAGGAAATACGACATCTCGACCGCAAACGACGTGTCCGCGTGGACGGTCCCGGTGGCAGGCGAGGACCTGGAGATAAGTTTCATGGCCAGGACCCCGGCGGCGCTCTCCACATACGAACAGTTCGGCGCGGTGATGCGGTACTCAGGCGCCGGCGCATACTGGCTGTCGGCGAGGAACGTTTACCCCAGCGAGATAGTCGCGGTGAAAAACCCGGCGCCTCCGAGCGAGTCGTTCACGACGATCGCCTCCTCGCGCTACCAGGGATACGCGATCGAATCCGGTACGTGGTATAGCGTGAGCGCCAGGGCCGTGGGAAACGAGCTGTCTTTCCTGATTTCCCTTGAGAACAAGAGCCTCGCGGTGACCGACGCCAGCTACGGGTTTGGTCGTCCCGGCATCATAATCTTCAGCGGCGCCCCGGCCTCGTTTGCGTTCAGGGACGTGCGGGTCAGAAAGCTCGCGTCCGTGGAACCTGCCGCTAGCGTCGGCGCCGAGGAGTACGCCCCGCCGTCGGTTTCAGGCTTGGTCGCGAATGTGAAAAACCTGGCGGAGCCATCATACCAGGTGCCGGAAGACGCGCCCCTTGTCGAAAACACGTACTACTGGCGCGTGAGGGCAATCGACGGCGCTGGTAACATCAGCGAATGGTCTGACGTCTGGTCCTTCACCGTGTCCTCGGACAGCGAGCCGCCGGTTTCCGCAGTTGAAAGCATCTCGCCATACTGGAGGGGCGGGCTCCCGTTCACCGTGACAGCCCGCGCAACTGACGACAGGAGCGGCGTGGCGGGCGTGGCCCTCTGGTACAGGTTCAGCCAGGACAACATGGCGTGGGGCGGGTGGAAGGAGTTCGGCGCGGACAACGACGAGCCATACGGGTGGGATTTCGGAGCGCCAGATGGGGACGGCCACTACCAGTTCTACACAATCGCGGTTGACAAGGTCGGCAACATTGAATCCGCGCCGGAAATCGCTGACGCGAGCGCGGGCGTGGACACGGCACCCCCGATGACCAGCCACGAGCTTTCTGGTGAGGCGGGCGGCGCCGGATGGTGGCGCGGCGATGTCAGCGCCAAGTTGAACGCCACAGACAACCTGAGTGGGGTCGGCACGACACTTTACCGCGTTGATGAAAACTCGTGGGAGGCATACGCGGATTCATTCACCGTCGTCGGCGACGGCGTTCACCGGATTGATTATTACTCTGTAGACATTGCTGGCAACGAGGAAAATGTGAAATCAATCGAAATAAAAATCGACACGCTTCCGTCCGCGACCTCGCATGAGCTCTCGGGTGTTGTTGGAAACGCCGGGTGGTGGCGCAGTGACGTTACTGTGACTCTCAGCACGGCCGACGACAACAGCCTGACAGCGGATGTGAGCGGTGTGGATTACACCGAGTACCGCGTTGACGGCAGGGAATGGACCAAGTACTCTACTCCGTTTGTGGTCAGCGGGGATGGCATTCATTTAGTTGAATACCGCTCCGCCGATGTCGCCGGCAACGAGGAGGCAATAAAGTCAATAGAAATAAAAATCGACGCCACGCCGCCTGCTTCTTTCGCCGACCCGGTCGAGCCGTACTGGCAGACATTTATGCCGGTTGAAATCACGGCCGCAGCTTCTGACGGCAGGAGCGGGGTCGCGGGAGTCGAGCTGTTCTACCGCCACTCCTCCGACAACAGGGAGTGGGGCAGGTGGGCGTCGCTCGGGGCGAAGGGGGCCCCTCCGAGGTCGTGGAGGTTCGACGCCCCAGCAGGCTATGGTTTCTACCAGGTTTACACGGCTGCAGAAGATGTCGCGGGCAATGCTGAAAACGCTCCAGTCGAGCCGGACCAGGGCTTCTGCGCGGTGATTCCGGCTGTGATCGACATCGACCCCGACACCCTGAACCTGAACAGCCAGGGCAAATGGATAACCGCGTACATTGAGCTGCCCGTTGGCTTCAATCCAGAAAATATCGGCGTTGGCACAGTTGCTCTGGAAGGCGGCGTGTTGATGGAAGGCGTGCTGTCTGCAGAGTTGCGCCCAACAGAAGTGGGAGACCACGACAACGACGGCGTGCCGGACCTGATGGTAAAGTTCGACAGGTCGGCCGTGCAGGGTCTGGTGAGCGTCGGTGATAACATCAAGCTGACCGTCATCGGGAAGTGGAACGAGATTCCTTTCCGCGGCACCGGCAGCATCCGGGTCATCGACCCGGGCCATGGAAGCGGTGGCCAAGGCAACGGTCATGGGAATAATGGAAACCAAGGGGGCCAGGGACAGTCGCAGTCCAACCAGGGGCACGGAGGGGCGCCGCCCGGGCAGAGTTCCAACAACGGCCAGGGCCCGCCAGCGACGCCACCAAACCAAAGTAACCAAGGAAATCAAGGCGGCAATGAAGGAAATGGACAAAATCAGGGCAACGGTCAGGGGAATCAGGGAAATGGTGGAAACAAAAAAAGCTCATAAAGCATGCCAGCCCAGCTGATGTGAGGTTATGGAAGAAAAGGAAAGGATAATGAAGTGGATCGCCGGCGACATCGCCCTCTCAGGCAACCCCGGAGAGACCATAAAGAGGTGGCGGGAAAGGTTCGACGTCAACCAGACGGAGCTGGCCAAGGCCATCAGGGTCTCCCCCTCCGTGGTCAGCGACTACGAGGCCAGCAGGAGGAAGTCCCCAGGGGCGACCACAATCAAGCGCATCACCGAAGCCCTCCTCAAGCTGGACGAGGAGAGGGGAGGAGAGGTCAGCAGGACATTCTCCCACGCCTTTGGCACCCAGCTGCCGCCCGACGTCGTGCTGGAGATAAGGGAGTACCGCCAGCCGGTCGACGGCAAGACGGTCGCCAAGGCCGTGAGCGGGGAGGTCGTCTCAGGGAAGGAGTTCCTGGAGCAGAAGCTCTTCGGCTACACCGCCATCGACAGCTACAAGGCCATCATCAGCATGTCCCCCGAGGACTTCAGGCGCATCTACGGCATGACGACCGAGAGGGTCCTGGCGTTCACAGGGGTGACGGCCGGCCGTTCCCCGATGGTGGCCATCCGGGTGATAGGGATAACTCCGGGGATGGTGGTGCTCCACGGGGACCTGAAGGATGTGGACCCTCTGGGGATAAAGATAGCCCAGCTCCTAAAGGTGCCTCTGGTGATCTCCCGCCTGCCCACTGTGGTCGACCTGATATCCGGCCTGAGGAAGTGCTCCCCCTGATTTTTACGGCGATTGACGATTCTTTTTCCGACACTCGAAAGACTTTTAAGCCATTCAAGAACAGTAAAACAAAATTAGAGGTCGGATAATTTGCCCGCAGAAGTAGGCATAATTGGTTATGGAGTTTACATCCCCCAATACCGGATAAAAGCGGAAGAAATCGCGAAGGTCTGGGGCGCTGACCCCCAGAGGATAAAGCACGGTCTTTTGATAACCGAGAAATCTGTACCTGGCCCCGACGAGGACTCGGCGACGATAGCCGTGGAGGCCGCGAGGAACGCCGTGAAAAGGGCCGGGGTGAACCCGGCTGACATAGGCGCGATCTACGTTGGCTCTGAATCCCACCCATACGCCGTGAAGCCCACCGCCACAATCGTCGCGGAAGCCATAGAGGCTACCCCAAACCTGATGGCCGCCGACTATGAGTTCGCGTGCAAGGCGGGGACGGCAGGGCTCCAGGCCTGCATGGGGTCGGTCGGGGCAGAAATAATAAAGTACGGGATGGGGATAGGGACGGACACCTCCCAGGGGGCCCCCGGCGACGCTCTCGAGTACACGGCCGCCGCAGGCGGCGCCGCATTCCTTGTGGGGAACAACGGGACCGAGGCCATCGCATCCATAGACGGCACCCTCTCATACACCACGGACACCCCGGACTTCTGGAGGAGGGAGATGAGGCCCTACCCAAGGCACGGGGGCAGGTTCACGGGGAAGCCGGCCTACTTCAAGCACGTCCTTTCGGCGGCTCACGGCCTCCTCAGGAAGCTCAAGCTCACGCCCCAGGACTTCACCTACGCCGTCTTCCACCAGCCGAACGGGAAGTTCCCGCTCCAGGTTGCCGAGGAGCTGGGGTTCTCAAAGGAACAGGTGACGGCTGGCCTCCTGACGCCCAAGATAGGGAACACCTACTCCGCGGCGTCCATGATGGGGCTGGCGTCTGTCCTGGACGAGGCAAAGCCGGGCGACAGGATACTGGTGGTCTCCTACGGCTCAGGGGCGGGGAGCGACGCCTTCAGTATTGTCGTCAAGGACGCCATCACGACCCGGCGGGACCTGGCGCCGAAGACCGCGGACTACATCAACAAGAAGACATACATCGACTACGCGACATACGCGAAGTACAAGAGGCTGCTGGTGAGGTGAATGAGAGACGTTGCAATAATAG
Organism: Hadarchaeota archaeon (SeqCode); assembly: GCA_040757795.1. Lineage (GTDB taxonomy): Archaea > Hadarchaeota > Hadarchaeia > Hadarchaeales > Hadarchaeaceae > DYTO01. The sequence continues at coordinate 6,365 of JBFLWG010000029.1, forward strand.
GGGTCGGGCTCACGAAGTTCGGGGAGCTCTGGGATGTCTCATTCAGGGAGATGATGCTCGAGGCCGGCGTCAGGGCAATCGAGGACGCAGGGATAGACGGGAAGCAGCTCGACGCCATGTACGTAGGGAACATGTCGGGAGGGCAGTTCATAAAGCAGGAGCACATAGGCTCCATAATTGCTGATCACGCGGGGCTAGTTCACATTCCTTCCACGAGGGTTGAGGGGGCCTGCGCCTCGGGGGGCTTGGCCCTAAGGCAGTCTGTGATAGCCGTGGCGTCCGGCCTCCACGACTTTGTGGTGGCGGCTGGGATAGAGAAGATGACCGACGTCCTCACGGAGGAAGCCACGGGGGCGCTGGCGACGGCGGCCGACCAGGAGTGGGAGGTCTACCAAGGGGCGACTTTCCCGGGACTGTATGGCCTGATGGCCAGGCGGCACATGTACGAGTTCGGGACTACCGAGGAGCAGCTGGCGATGGTGGCCGTGAAGAACCACCACAACGCATGCTTCAACCCATGCGCCCAGTACCACATGGACATCAAGGTCGACACCGTCATGAAGTCCGCGCCAGTGGCTCTGCCGCTGAAGCTTCTCGACTGCTCGCCGATAACAGACGGCGGGGCCTGCGTGATCCTGGCTCCGGCCGAAAAGGCGAGGAACTTCACGGACACCCCGATACTTGTGGCTGGCACCGGGCAGGCCAGCGACTACATCTCCCTGCACAGCCGGTCCTCCCTCACGAGCCTGGCGGCGACCATCGAGGCATCGAAGATGGCTTACAAGAAGGCGGGCGTGGGGCCGAATGACATCGACCTGGTCGAGGTCCACGACTGCTTCACCATCGCCGAGATAATGGCCGTGGAGGACCTGGGTTTCTGCAAGAAAGGGGAAGGGGGCAAGATCACGGAGGAAGGCATGACTGCCATAGGCGGGAAGATACCCGTGAACTCAAGCGGCGGCCTGAAGGGGAAGGGCCACCCGGTCGGCGCCACGGGCATAGCCCAGGCGGTCGAGCTCACTCTGCAACTCAGGGGCGAGGCCGGGAAGAGGCAGGTGACGGGCGCCGAGGTTGGGCTCGCCCACAACGTCGGGGGCTCCGGCGGGACGGCCGTCGTGCACATCCTCAGGAGGGGTGACTGATGGCGGTCGCTAGGTTCTGGAGGGAGATTCCGAACAGGTACAACCTGGTGGGGACAAAGTGCGGGAACTGCAACAAGGTGATGTTTCCTCCGAGGTTCGTCTGCCCGTACTGCAGGCGGACGGGGAAGCTCGAACCCTACAAGCTCAGCCGGAAGGGGAAGGTGGTCACTTGCACCACAATCTACGCGGCGGCCAACGGATTCGAGGACCAGACCCCTTACTCCCTCGCGGTGGTGGAGCTGACGGACGGGCCGCGCCTGACCGCGCAGGTGACCGACTGCGACCCCGCGGACGTGAAGATTGGCGACGAGGTCGAGATGGTGTTCAGGCGGATGGGGCAGGACGGGGAGGACGGCGTCATCTACTACGGGTTCAAGGCAAAGAAAGTCTGAAATTAAATCCGATTTTCCATTATCTGAGCGTAACTCTCAATCTCTGCCTGTAGAATTTCGTTCCCTGTAACGCCCACAACAACGCCAGTTCTTACAGTGAAGTTTTCAGTGCCGCCTAGATTGATAACGGAAACCGTGGCGATGAAGTTCTGTTTTCTAAAGGTGTATACCCACCAACCGTACTGATTGCTCTTTCCAAAAACAGACTCGTCGCCGATTTGTGAACCGGACACAATGGTGAAACCAGAACCTGAAAGCTGTGAACGCATGCTACTAAAAGCGCCGCCCGCATGCCCTGCTGAATCGTACCTAATCGCGGTTGATTCCAATTGAACCGTACCCACAAAATACGAATGAAATTCAAATGTTCTACTATAACCTGCCTCGCCCTGTGGTTCCACATTGTCGGTCATGTTCACGTATATTTTGTTGTCCGCCGTTGGTTGAAAGTTGCTTGACAGTTCGCTCAGTTTCAACAAAACATTGGACGGGTTCTTCGTGCTATTTCCTCCCAGAGAGCTGCTAAAAAATAACAGGACGACCGCTAGAAGAGCCACGATAACTGTGGTTCCAACGCCCAACAGAATCTTTTTTTCTGTCATTTACACCCGCCGCGCGAAAGTCAGGTAGCCTGTATGGGATATCATCCTGTTGCTGGGCCTCGTGCACTCTGGGGCCACCTTCATCTCCCTCACCAGGCATTCTATTGTCTTCAAATCTCTGAAGCGGAAGTTCCGGATCTCCCGGTGAAGCTTCTGCAGCTGCTCTACGCAGGGGACAAAAGACGCGAGATGGCCTCCAACCCTCAGAGCTGCCTCGGCGTGGGGGAGCGCATCCTCCGGTTGCGGGATGTCCAGTGTCACCAGGTCGACCCCCCGCTCGTCTATCCCCTGACAGACATCCTTCAGCTTTATATTTATGATTTCGCCGAGGCCTGCAAGCTTGATGTTCTCCTCAGCTACCTTGGCAAAGTCCTCCCTGACCTCGTAGCTCACGACCCTGCCGTCCGGCCTAACAAGATTCCCGAGGAAAATCGCCAGGGCGCCCGAGCCAGCCCCCGCGTCCACGACAAGGCTCCCCGGGCCCACTCCCGTGTGCGCGACTATCTGCGCCGCATCCTTGGGCAGCATTATCTGAGGGACCCGCCTGATTTTCTGGAGAACATCTGCCACAGACGGCCTGAGCGCGAGGAACTCCTTCCCGATGTGGGACCTCAAGACCGCGCCTGGCTCCTTCCCTATGACCTCCGAAATGTCGACCACCCCGAGGGCGGTGTGTAGCTTCTTGCCCTCCACCCTGACCAGGTACTTCCTCCCGCGCTCGTCCAGCAGCAGAACCCTGTCTCCATCCTTGAACATGCCGGCACCGCTGAGCCGTTATATACTCGCGGTCTAAAAAGGAAGGGGGATGAAGTGACGCCTCTGAAGCATGAGAAGAAAACCGACAGGAGGATATTTGCGCCAATCCTAGTCCTGGTACTCCTGTCCATCCCGCTGGCCCTGGCGCTCGCAAGCGGCGGCCTCCCGATAGGGGCCGAGTTCAGCGGCGAAACACTCGTGAAAGCCTCCCAAGTCCAGCAGGTCCTGGTCGCGGCCATCGCAGCTGTGGTCACGGCAGGCATTCTCTCCCTTGTTGCTTTCAGGAGCCAGGTCGCCGGGTGGGCCGTCCCGCTCGTCATCGGGGCAGACACCTTGGAAGTCCTTGGGCTCATGGCGCTGCTCAACATTCAGGTCACTCTGGCCTCCCTCGCCGCCATCCTTGCCGTCCTGATCTACGCCTTGGACTCGAACGCTCTAGTCGCCCACCGGCTGCTGGCCGGGACGGGCGGCACTGCAAAGGACCAAATCCGGAAGACCCTGAAGAGCGGGCTCATGATGGGTGGCACGACAGCGCTGATGCTGCTGCTGGTCTTCGCTCTGAGCATGAGCGTGCAGGTCCTTCCCGCCCTGCTTGTCCTGCTGGCGGGAGTCGGGCTGAACGTCCTGAACACATGGTTCCTTGGCGCGGAGATACTCGCGATGTACGGCAAAAGAAAGATGGAGGTTGAACACCATGCCGCTCTATAAGCAGGGGAGGTTCATCGCCCTCGCGCTCGTGGTCCTCATCTCGCTCATGGCCGTCTGGAATCCTGCTGCCGGGCTGGCGCCGCAGGCCCGGGGCGTAGACTTTGGGGTCGAGTTCTCCGGCGGCACAAGGCTCAGCATCGGCGCCCAGACAACCCAGGCCACCATCCAGACTTCCGAGAACAATGTCGATGCGGTTTGGAGCTCGATACATCAGGCCCTGAGCACGTACTTTGAGGCGTTCCTCGTCTCGATGGACCAAGGGTCAAAGCAGATGGTGGTGGATGTCGGGGCCGCCGTCACCAAGGAGCAGATACAGTCCCTGATAGGGGGGCTCGGCCAGGTGCTGGATGCGAGCAGCAAGGCTTCCCAGCCAACCTTGAACAACATGGCTTCCGCACTGACAAGGCGCCTGGACCAGTACGGGCTTCTTGGAGTGAGGATAAAGCCGATGGGAGAAAACGGCGTGACGGTCGATTCAAGCTTTTCAATCCCCCAAAACATCGCCACAACCCAGAGCAGGTTTGAGATGATAATCGACGGCGTGACAGTGGCCAGTAACTCTAACATAAGCAGGATTGATGCGCCGTCCGTCGCGGACTCCTTCGCCCGCCTCCCGCTCATCTTTACCGCTGGATCCCCTGAAAACTTCAACATTTATGTCAAGGGAAGGGAGAACCGACCGCTCACAGCATACCTCGACCGCCCCGTCGATGCCGTGCTCGTGGTCGACGCCGCCTTCATCTCAGGGCTCACGCTGTTCACATACGACGAAAACGGCATGTTCTTCATGGAGACGAGCCTGCGCCACAGGGTTGAAGTGACGGCGCTGAAGAGCCCCAAGGACTCGATGTCGGCGGCTGCATTGCAATTCCTGCCGGCAAACATCGGTGCGAAGTTCCGCGTGATCCTGCACGGAAGCTACAGCGATTACTCAGACAACTTCAGGAACGACATCCCTGTGGGGTACAAGGTCGAGTACCTCGCGCCCCTTTCAGGCGAGACCAGCGATCAATGGCTCATGAGAGCGGCTGGCCTGAAGTCAATTTTCCCAATAACCAACGACATCTCCACAGACGGCGTGGGCAGCGGCATTGTTATTCTAGTATCCTCCACGAAGGAGTCCAGCGCGATGGACGAGGCCAGGCTCTTGAGGGCGACAGTCGTGAGCGAGCTGCCGTCTAGGGCGGTCCTGGCGTCAAGTTCAGCTGTCGCGGCCAGCTTCTCCCCGGACTTTTTGACCAGGGTCGCGGCCGCCTACCTCGCAGCGGTCGGAGTGGTCCTCCTGATCATACACCGCAAGTACAAGAACAGCAGGGTGGACCTCGGGTTTTTGCTTACCATCCTTTGCGAGACTCTGATCGGGCTGGGGCTCGTGTCTATAGCCAACATCAGCTTCGGGTTCCCCGAGCTGCTCGCGATTCTTCTGGTCTCGGCGACTGGGATCAACCGGCTGCTGATGGTCACTGAAGAGATGCTGGCCGAGATCCCGAAGGGCGCGAAAGTGAGCGTGGGGTGGAGGGCGCCCAAGGCCCTCGCGATGGCCCGCGTGGCCTCGATTCTTGCGATAGGGGTGGGGGCGGTGGCCGGCGCCCTCGGCATTGAAGCCCTGCGAGGATTTGTAATAGTTGCGGTCGGCACGACGATCATTTCCACTCTTCTCACCAGGCCAATCTTCACCCGCGTCCTCGACATCGCTGTGTCGGGCCGCTCAGAGAAGTGAAATTTTAAGCAGAACCGTGGCGGCGATGATTGCGAGGAGGCCGTTCGCGATGAGGATAGCAAGGTAAAGCCTGCGGTAGCCGAGCGCCGCGATGGCTTTCTTCGAGATCATGTAGATTGACAGAATGCAGACGAAGAAGAACCAGGTGACAAATGCCGCGACCACCGGGGTGCTCACATTTATCAACAGCATTATAAAGCCGAGCATCCCGGCCGCCATGAAGGCCAGCACCAGCGGGTAGAACAGCGAGATGAGGACGGGCCAGTTCTGCTTTTTCATGGCATCAAAAGATTTGTACTTCGCTAGGATAACTACTTTTTGCCTGAAAAGTCAGCTTCTTAACCAAATGGACTTGAAGTTATGTGGGGTCGTGGGGTAGCATGGCCTATCCTGCCGGCTTTGGGTCGCGAAAGCGCAAAAAAGCCGGTGACCCGAGTTCAAATCTCGGCGACCCCACCAATCACATTTCAATTTGCGGCGGTTTTCTCAATGGCCCTTCCACGCCCGCGCCCCGGCTGCGACAGCCAAAATCCCGACCAGAACAAAAAACAGCGACACGCCGGCGATGGCTGAAATCCTGATGTAGAGCAGCCAAGCAAGCCCGCCGCCCAGTATCATCGCCCCCCAGACTCCGGTGGCAAAGGGCTCCATCTCGTACTTTACGGGCTTCGAGCTCTTTATCGCGGCCAAGACCAGGAACCAGGCGCCGTTGATGGCCGCGACCACTGGAAGAGTTTCCCACAATGTTATGTAACCCGCAGCGTAGACCACCCCCGCCACCCCGCACGCCACGAGGAAAATCCCCAATGAAATTGCCCCTATCGGCCTTTTTTCTGTCATCCAATCCAAGGACTACAACAACGCGAAAGTTTTTAAATCCAGCCACTTGTGGAGGATGGGTGAGAGGTTGGGATTATTCGACAGGCTGAACCCGATTAACGCGAAAGTGTCCGTCCAGCTTGACAAATCAACATTTGCCGAGGGCGAGCAGATCACCGGCAACGTGTTCCTGGATTCTGATGAAAATGTCCGCGCAGACGAGATCAGGCTGGAGGTCCGGGTGACGGAGACATACCAGGCCCCGGCGTGGCGATATTCAGGTGGGCGCGCCTACCAGACGATGGAAACCCATGTCAAGAATCTGCATTCGGAAGATGTCAGGGTTTCAGGCCCGTTCGATGTGGCAAAGGGCATGAAGGAGTCGTTCCCTTTCAGCTTCAACGCCCCGCCGGTGAGGCCGACGATGCCGAACGGGATAATCAACAGAAGAATAAAAGGCGTGGTCGCGGTCAAGGGGCGGCCTGACAAGACTCAGGATGCCAGCTTCAACGTTGCCTTGGCTCCATACGGCGCGGCAGCCCCATCCGGCCAGGTGGTGGTCAAGGAGGTGATAAAAGTGCCCTGCAAATACTGCGGTGCCCTTATATCCGTGGAGTCCCAAAGGTGTTCCAACTGCGGAGCCAAACTGGTGAGATGAAATGACGGGAAAAACTCTTAAAAAAGTCGAGGGCGAAAAGGCCACCCTGGAGAAAATATCGCTTGCCATCCCGGGTTTCAGGGGCTACAAGCTTAAGGAGATGAGGCGGGAGGCTGACAAGATCATAAGAGACAACATACACCGGAGGCTGGCGGACTCCAAGTCCAGCCTCAGGGAGATCTTCCAGCGCCTGGCAATCAACAAGATTACCGGCCCCATGGGCGAGCTCGACAGGGTCATCGCGAAGTTCGACAGGGTCGCGGAGTTGATAAACCACGCCCCTTACGGGTACGCTGGATTTTTCAACGCGGTGAAGATCGAGGAGGACGACCTGGAGAGGATGATTGACTTTGACATGAAGATGGTCGACAGCGCCAAGGAGATAGAGGCGAAAGTGAAGCAGTTCAAGAAGGAGGCGCTGGGCGAA
>JBFLWG010000030.1:0-11878 GCA_040757795.1 Hadarchaeota archaeon (SeqCode)
CTATGCCCTTGCCGACAAAGCCGAAGCCGACGACTACGAACCTTTTTCCAGCTATCAGGGTGTTTGTGGCAGTCATTATCGCCTGCAGTGTCGACTCTGCCGTGCCGAATCTGTTGTCGAAGAAGTGCTTTGATGGGGAGTCGTTCACTGCCACCACTGGGAACTTCAGCTTCCTCTCGTGCTCCATCGCCCTCAGCCTGATGACCCCTGTCGTCGTTTCTTCAGACCCGCCAATCACTTTTCCCAGCAGCTCCGTGCGCTTGGTGTGGACCAATGTGATCAGGTCCGCCCCGTCATCAATTAAAATCTCGGGCTTGAAGTCGAGTATCTTGTTCAAATTTGCATAGTACTCTTTGTTGGTCTCTCCCCGCCAGGCGTAGACGTTAACGCTTTCTTTCGCTAGCGCCGCTGCGACATCATCCTTTGTTGATAGCGGGTTACAGCTTGTGATCGCGACCTTGGCCCCGGCCGCCACGAGCGTCCTTACGAGAACAGCCGTTTTTGCCTCTGTGTGCAGAGCAGCCCCAACAGTCAGTCCCTTCAATGGTTTGGATTTTGACAGCTCCCGCCTCATTTCCGCGAGGACGGGCATGTGGTTCTCCACCCAGTCCATCCTCCGCTTGCCTTCAGGGGCCAGCCTGATGTCCTTGACCTTGTAGCTCATTTTTCGGCCTCCATTACCATTGAATCTGAGGCTTCTTGTGCTTTTTCCATCACCCTTTCCTCGTCCAATGTCTGCACTTTTCGACCCTTCATGAGTATTTTTCCGTCAACAATTGTCGTGTCGACATCTCCTCCAACAGCAGAGTAGACCAAATGCGGGATGACATTGTGTACAGGCGTTAGGTGAGGCCTGTGCAAATCCACGATTATTATGTCCGCCTTCTTCCCGACCTCGATTGTTCCGATTTCCTTTTCCAGCCCCAGAGCCTTCGCCCCGTTGATCGTTGCCATCTCCAGCACCGAGTAGGCGGGCATCACGGTCGGCGCCAACTTGTGCACTTTGTTCAGGAGCGCTGCAAACTTCATTTCGTTGATCATGTCGAGCGAGTTGTTTGAGGCCGCCCCGTCCGTCCCCAAAGCGACGGGTATCCCGACATTCAGCATCTCAGGAACAGGAGACACCCCGCAGCCTATCTTCATGTTGCTGACTGGGTTGTGGACGGGCTTCACCCCGCGGTCGTGCAGAATCTTGATTTCTTTTTCATCAAGCCAAACACAATGGGCGGCGAGCACCTCCGGGCCGAGGAACCCTATGGAGTCCAAGTGCTCCACCGGGCGCTTCCCATATTTTTCAGTTATTTGTTTTGTCTCGTCCTGACTCTCCGCCACGTGAATGTGAATCCCAACTTTGTGTTTTTTAGCGAGTTCTTTCACATTGACCAAACATTCAGGAGAGCAAGTGTAAGGCGCGTGTGGGCCGAACATTGTCAAGATCCTGCCGTCGGCTTTGCCTTGCCAGTCCTTCACGAGCTTCTCGCCAATCTTCAGCTCGGACTCCCTTTTCTTTGGGTCGCCGAGCTCTATGATTCCGTAGGAAAGGTCGCCCCTGATTCCAGATTGTTCAACCGCCTTCGCCACCTCATCCATGAAGAAGTAGTTGTCGGCGAAGCAAGTGGTCCCGGACTTTATCATCTCCAGGCACCCGAGGAGCGCCCCAGCGTGCACCCTTGCGGCCGTTAGGTTTTTTTCGAGCGGCCAGATTTTTGTCTCAAGCCACGGCATCAGCTCCATGTCGTCGGCCACCCCCCTGAGCAGGGTCATCGCAAGGTGTGTGTGGCAATTGATTAGGCCGGGCAGCACAACCTTTCCGCGGGCATCAATCACGGTGTCAGCTTTTTCTTTTATTTCTTCACCGACGGACGAAATCCTACCGCCGTTTATAACAACCGAACCGCCTTTTATCAATCTCCTGCGGGAGTTCATTGTCAGCACATGCCCGCCCTTGATGATCATATCCGCCAATCTGTTCCCTCCACACTACTAAATACGGGCAATTATAAAACCCATCAGGCCCCGCGCTCCAGCAAAAATCATCTAAAATATTTCCAGCTAATTATGAGGTAAAAAAATATTGTGAACAATAAAAAAATTGAAAAAACCTCAACAATAGCAACATCTAAACGTTGTAAATTTCGTGCGAGGTTTAATAGTATGGCCGATGCGGCAAGGCTAAAGCAAGTAAGAAATCCTGCAATCATCACGCCCCATCGTTTCATCCACACCAATCCTACGGCGGCAGCGAAACGGAGCGTGAAACCTATGGCCAGCCCAAATAGTCCGATATAATTTATAGCGACTGCCAGCATGAATGCATCAAACATCAAAAACCCGGCCAAAATTACCGCGCCTTTCCGTACCCATTTTGGTATTTCTTCAAGCGGAGCTCCGGCTTCAAACTGTGTTGTGTCTGTGTACATTTTCAATCACCTCATTTTAATCTTGTTTCTAACCATCCTGAGCTAATCATAACTCCCAAAAGCATGCTTAAAATCGCTGCAGCCCAGATTAAAAGGGTGATAAAATGGCGTTCTACGTGACCACGCCGATATACTACATAAACGACATCCCCCACATAGGGCACGCTTACACAACAATAGTCGCGGACATCATCGCGAGATGGCACCGCTTGAAGGGCGACAACGTCTTCTTTCTCACAGGCCTCGACGAGAACTCCGTCAAGACTCTGGAGGCCGCCCGGGCCCAGGGGTTCTACGACGTACAGGCCTACGCCGACGCAATCTCTGAAAAATGGCTGAAGGTGTGGAAGGCGCTCAACATCAGCAACGACGATTTTGTCCGCACGACCCAGGAGCGCCACAGGAAAAATGTTCAAAGGGTGTTTGACATCCTTGAGGAAAGGAACGACATTTACAAAGGGGAATACGAAGGGCTGTACTGCGAGGGTTGCGAGGCCTACTGGGCGGAGGAGGAGCTCGTGGACGGCAAGTGCCCGCTCCACCAGGTTCCGCCGAAGCACCTGAAGGAGGAGAACTACTTTTTCAGGCTCTCGAAATATCGGGACAAAATACTCAAGCACATCGAGTCCAACCCGGGCTTCATCCAACCAGAGGGGAGGAAAAACGAGGTTTTGAGCTTCCTCAAGAGCGGGCTGAAGGACGTGAGCATAAGCCGCGCCGGGCTAAAGTGGGGCATCGACGTCCCGAGGGACCCCACTCAGAAAGTCTGGGTCTGGTTCGACGCACTAATCAACTACCTGCTCCCGAAGGACCACTGGCCGGCCGACGTCCACTTCATAGCGAAGGATATTCTCAGGTTTCACTGCACCCTCTGGCCGGCGATGCTGCTTGCTGCCGGATACAAGCTTCCGAAGCGCATTTTCGTCCACGGCTTCCTGACGGTTGACGGGCAAAAAATAAGCAAGTCGCTAGGGAACGCGATCGACCCCGTGCGCCTGGTGAACGATTACTCTGCTGACGTGCTGAGGTACTATCTGGTGAGGGAGGTTTCGCTGGGGCAGGACGGCAACTTCTCGGAGACCAAGCTCCGGGACAGGCTGAACGACGAACTCGCGGACATTTTTGGGAATTTTGTCCACAGGGTGCTCACGTTTGCAAAAACTTGCTATGGCGGGAAGATTCCAGACGGCAAGGCGGATGAGAAACTAGAGTCAGAATGTGGTGAAAAGCTGGAAAAGGTCGAAGCACTTCTGGAAAACTTGAAGGTCACGCAGGCGCTCGACGAGATAATCGCGCTGGCAAAGCTGGGCAACGAGTACTTCCAGTCGCGGAAGCCTTGGGAAACAATCAAAAAGGAGCCTGAGAAGGCCGCGAGCTGTATCTTGAACTGCGCGAACCTGGCGAATGTCTTATGCGTGGCGCTGGCGCCTTTCATCCCTGAAACTTCCGAAAATCTCGCAAAACAGCTTGGTGTGAAGATACAATCTTGGTCGCAGCCAAAATGCTTCGGCATAAATCCCGGCCACAAAATCGGGACCCCGGCACCGCTATTTAAAAAAGTGGAGGGGAAGAGTTCAAGCGGGGAGGATCCGATTTCGATGGAGGACTTCAAGAAGGTTGACATGAGGGTCGGGCAGGTTGTTTCGGCCGAGCGAGTTCAGGGCTCGGACAAGCTCCTGAAACTAGAGGTGAAAATAGGTGAGGAAACGCGGACGCTCGTCGCCGGGGTGGCTGACCAGTACTCTCCGGAAGATTTGATTGGCAAGCAGATTGTGGTCGTGGTTAACCTGAAGCCGGCGAAAATCAGGGGTATAAGGTCGGACGGGATGCTGCTCGCGGCGGTGGACGGGGACAAGGTCTCGATTTTGACTTTGGACAGGCCGGTGGCGCTCGGTTCCAAGGTCATGTGACTTTTGACGTGATTTCTGATGGCGCGAGAATTCAGAGCTGAACTTGTCGCCCCATGCGGCATGAACTGCAACATTTGCAGCGGATATCTCGCGTTCTCCAGGCAACTGCCGAAAAAGAGGGGGAAAATAGTTCACTGCATCGGATGCCGCCCAAGAAACAAACTCTGCGCCTTCCTCAAAGGGCGGTGCGCCAGGCTTCGCGAGGGGAGGGTTGAGTTTTGTTTTGAATGCAAAAGCCTGCCTTGTCGGGAGCTTGGGCGGCTGGATGAGCGATACAGGAAAAAGTATGGCGTGAGCTTGGTCGGGAACCTACAAATGATCAAAAAACACGGCGTCAGGAAGTTCTTGGCGGATGAGCGGAAGAGGTGGCGCTGCCCTAGTTGCGGTGGAACAATCTGCATCCACAACGGGAAATGTTACGACTGCGAGAAAATAACAAGCTGGAAGGGATGATTCCCGGCGTTGTCTGGCTGGCCGGGGAAAGGTAAAAATCGGCCCCGGCGCAGTTAAATCAGGTAAGATGAAAGTAGACCTTCATGTGCACACGATTCACTCCTCCGACGGCTACTGCACAGTAGCGGAGGCCGTCAAGTTCGCCAAGGCAAAGGGGCTTGACGGCATCGCGATTGCCGACCACAACACGATCGCCGGCCACAGGGAGGCCAAGAAGCTGTCGGGAAAGGGTTTCATAATCATCCCGGCCGCCGAGATTTCTAGCTCAAGCGGCCACATCGTCGCCCTAGGCATAAAGGAGCTTGTGCCAAGGGGGCTTTCCACCGCGGAGACTGTAAAGAGAATAAAAGAGCAAGGCGGGGTGGCGATAGCCGCCCACCCATTCATCATCGGGCGGAACCCCAGCTTGATGTACAAAGCAAAGTTCGACGCGATGGAGGTGCTTAACGGCAGGGCCGTCTTCCCGGCCAACCGACTCGCGAGGGGGTTCGCCGAAAAGCATGGGATTCCCGGCGTCGGCGGCTCCGATGCCCACCGCGGCGACGAGATCGGCCTCGCGTACACAGAGATTGATTGTGAAAAGAATATCGCCTCGATTTTGAGTGGAATAAGGAAGGGAGGGCCATCAGCTTCGGGGCGGACCCTCCCTCTCCCGAGCCTTCTGTGGAGGTTCCTCCAGAGATTTCTTCACCACCACAGTCGCAGGCGACGTGAGCGGTAGGGTGGGGGACCCGCTACTTCGCATGTCCTGGTCCCCCACCCGGAGGCTGGGTTTGAGGAGGTGGTTAGTGTGACCCCTTCTTCTTGCGCTCAACAAGGCCCTTGAATCCGTACTCCCGGATGACCAGGTCGTGCACCATCTTTCGCACGGCCTCGCTCCGATTCGTGGCGTATCCAGAGCCGATGAGCTCGTCGATGATATTGAGGTAAAGTCCGTCGATGAACACACGGACCTCTACTTTCTTTTCAACTACCACCTAAGCCACCCTTCAAGAGTTCGTTGCCCAAATGGTTGAAGTGCTTCCTGAGTTCGGCCTCGATGCAGTCTAGGCAGAGCCCGTTCTCAAGGTAGTAACCCCGTCCACCGCACGCAACGCAGTTCTTCTCGGAAGGCAGGTTCCCTCCATCCTCTCCGTCCAATTTCATCCCTCCAGTTTTATACCCCTAGCACTACAGTTAAACTACAGTTACTTAAAAAGGTTTTGGTGTTGCGCAAAAATGGCCATTGAAAGGCCCGACGTTAAACTTCCTTCCTGAAAGAAATGTTCCCTTTTGAGTTGCCTTTCCTGATTTGGTGGAGCTCCTCGCTCGCCAGCTGCGCGGCTTTCGCTGCCGTTCGGGCTATCCCCACTCCCGCCTTGAGCTCTATCCCAAGTTCCTGCTTCACCTTCGAGAAAACTTTGGCAAGGTCATCCGGCCCGACGCCGTTAGACGCGGCCATGAAGTTGTCACCGCCCGTGTAAAATACAAGCGCGTCCTTCCCGGCAAGGGCAGTCATCAGCGCCAGGTTCGTCCTTTGAAGGAGCAGATGGGTGTCGTAAATCGGCTCGCTATCCGTGAAGAGCGTAGAATGGTTGACGTCCATGTGGGCTATCTGAACAAGGTCTTCATCCTGGCCTCTGACATCGTCCCCCGCCAGCGCGCCCTTCCTATCCGGTGACCTGCTGCTCCCGGCTTTTTGGAGGGCGAGGGTCGCGAGAACCTGCGCCTTGTACGGGGTCTCGGCCGCCCCGACCCCAATGCTCACGCTCACGGGGAACTTCCCGTTCACGGCGTCCATGATCTCCTTGTGCGCCTGGAGAGAGACGCCGTTGGTGATGGCGAGAAAGTTGTCCAGCCTTGTTGAGAAGACCAGCGCCCCCCTCCTCCCGAACTGCCGCTCAAGCTCGGCCAGAATCTCGGCCTGGAGAGTCTGGAGCTCCGCCTCAGGCCTAGGCTTCGGCGTCACCGTCCACGGCCCATAGTTGTCCAGCTGCACCAATGTCATCTGGATTTTCTTCATGTAGCCTCTGATTTTATCACCCGAAGTTCTAATAAAAGTGATGCGATGCGAGTTTACTGCGAGACGTTCGGTTGCACGATGAACAGGGGTGACACTGAGGTCATGCTCGGGCAGCTGGCGGCAAGGGGGCACGAGCCGGTCGCGGACCCCCAGTTGGCGGACGTTCTGATAGTGAACACCTGCGCGGTGAAAGGGAAGACCCAGAGGAAGGTACTGCGGAGGCTGGCCGAGCTCAAGGCGGACAACGGGAAGCCGATAGTTGTGGCTGGCTGCCTCCCGCGCGTGGATTTTCCCTCTGTAGAGAAGCTGGGTTCATTTGCGTGCATCACTTCCTGCCGAGCAGTTTCATCGATTGGAGAGATAGTCGAGAGAGTCCAGGCCGGAGATTCCAACCTGCAGATTTTGGAGCAGGCGCCATGTGAAAGGCCCCTGATGCCGAAAGCCAGAGGCAGCACAGTGAGTGCGATAGTGGCTATCTCCGAGGGATGTCTTTCCAGCTGCAGCTACTGCTCGGTCAGATTGGCGAGGGGAGGCCTGAAGAGCTACTCGCCGGACTCAATCGCGGAAGAAGTCAGACTCGCCCTCCACTCAGGCTGCAGGGAAATCAAGATTACAGCCCAGGACACGGCGGCTTACGGGGATGACATAAGATCGGATTTGCCTTCCCTCATCAACAGAATTTCTTCAATTCCAAAGGACTTCAAAATCCGCGTGGGGATGATGAACCCCTCGTTTGTAAAGCGGTTGTTACCAAACCTCATCGACGCATACAGAAGCGAGAAAGTGTACAAGTTCCTGCACCTGCCCGTCCAGAGTGGCGACGATGGTGTGTTGAGGTCCATGAGAAGAGGTTACACGGCCAGTGATTTTACAGAGGTAGTGGAAGAGTTCAGAGAGAATTTTGAGGATGTATACCTATGTACGGACGTAATAGTTGGTTATCCTGGCGAGGGTGAGAAAGAGTTCAGACGCACTTTTGAGCTTATCAAGGCAGTCAGACCAAACAAGGTTAACATCTCTCGCTTTTCCCCCATGCCGGGGACGGAAGCCGCCAGGATGCCGCGGCTGAACGGTAGGGAGGTGATCAAGCGATCCCGGCCGCTCGATGTGCTTGCCCACAAAATAGGGCGTGAGATAAACAGCACTTACATCGGGCAGGTGGAAAGGGCCCTGGTGGTGGAAGCCGGGAAGAAGGGTGGAAGCACGGCTAGGCTGCCCAACTACGCGCCTGTGGTCGTCCAGGGAGGAGTTCCAGGCGATTTTGTAAACGTAAAAATAGTCGGGGTGACATCCACATATCTGAAAGGGGTGCTAGTATGAAAGTCCCATGCGCTTTGACGATAGCCGGCTCTGACTCGGGAGGTGGGGCAGGGATACAGGCGGATCTGAAGACTTTCGCCGCGTTTGGAGTCCACGGCCTGTGCGTCGTCACAGCCGTAACAGCCCAAAACACCCTCGGAGTCTATGGCGTCCATGAGCTCCCGCCGGATTTCGTGGAGAAGCAGCTCGTCTCTGTGATGAAAGATTTCGATGTGAAGTGGGCTAAGACTGGGATGCTCCACAGCTCAAAGATCATTCAGACGGTCGGGAAGGGGGCGAAAAAGTACGGCTTGAACCTTGTGGTGGACCCAGTGATGGCGGCCGCAAGCGGCTCGCAGCTGATGAAGGATGAAGCGCTCGACGCCCTGCTGAAGTTTGTTTCCGAAGCGGAGGTCGTCACCCCGAACATCCACGAGGCAGAGAGGATGGCCGGCCTGAAAATCCACTCATTGAATGACATGGAGAAGGCCGCGAGGGAAATCTCAAAGCTCGGCCCGCGCGCCGTCCTGGTCAAGGGCGGCCACCTCTCAAACAAAACCGTGACGGATGTGCTGTATCTCGGCGGCAGAACCAAGCGGTTCACCGGGCCTAGGGTCGGAGCAGGGATGACTCATGGCACAGGCTGCACATATTCCTCCGCGATAACAGCAGAGATGGCGAAGGGGAAAAGACTGGAAGATGCAGTTGCCAGCGCGAGGAATTTCATAACCCCCTCGATAAAAAACAGCTTGGAGGTGGGACACGGCGTGAGGCCTGTCAATCAAATGGTATCTCTAATCAAAGATGCTGAGGTGGGGAGTGCCCTAAGCGAGGTGTGGCGCGCCGCCGGGATGCTTGCAGACTCAAAAGAATTTGTCAGCCTGATTCCGCAGGTTGGCTCCAACATAGTGATGGCCTTGCCTTGGGCGGTGACGACTTCTGAAGTGGTTGGGTTGTCCGGCAGGATGGTCAGAGTGGGAGGCCGTCCAATTTTGACAGGCTTTCCAATGCTTGGTGGTTCTGCCCACGTCGCAAACATAGTAATCACAGCAAAGCGCCACGACCAAGCAGTAAGAGCTGGACTCAACATCCGCTACTCTCCCGAGCTGGTCAAGATATGCAAAAAAATGGGGCTCTCAGTCGGGACGTTCAGCAGAGAAAAGGAGCCGCGCGGGGTGAAAACAATGATTTGGGGCACCGAGCAGGCCATCAGGCGGGCGGGGATTGTCCCACAGGTGATCTTCGACGAGGGTGGGAAGGGGAAGGAGGCCATGATCCGGCTTCTGGGAGGCTCCGCCGTGGAGGTAGCAAGCCTAGCACTGAAAATAGCCGGAAGAGCAAAGCATTTATCAGCAAAGATTAACCAAGCGGGGTGATGAATTGGGCAGAGTAAGGCCAACTTACATAAAAAGAGCGGCGCGGCAGCTGATCGAGAACTACCCGGCGAGGCTATCGGGAGATTTCAGGCAGAACCGTTTGGTTGTGGACGAGCTTCTGCCCCAGTTGAACAAACCCCTCCGCAACAGAATCGCGGGTTATATAAGCACCCTTTTGAAAATCGGGAGGGAGGAATGATGCCGCCAACAGTTGATTTGAAAAAGTGCCAGGGAGCCGGCTCGTGCGCCGAGGTATGCCCGACCAATGTAATCGACATCGTGAACGGCAAGGCGATAGTCGCTAGGCCGGCAGACTGCATCGAGTGCCGGGCCTGCGAGGCGTCATGCCCGCACAGCGCCATAAGTTTCCCCTAAAGTTCAGCTCCTCAAGTTGGGGCCTTTTGAGCCATCATCTGAGCCTTCTTTAAACCACCGCGCCGATTGTAGTTTGGTGGGAACCTGCGGCTAATAAATCTGGCGATGGCGGCGGTGATTTCCGTGGAGTTCATCCTGTTGTCGCTTTCAATCCAGGCAAAATCAGCGTCCGAGCAGAACGGGCTCCTGATGTTTTCAGTCATGCTGTTACCGCTTGTTGTCGGCATAATTTCTTTGACTTGGACTCCCCCTCCCAAACCCGTTGCCAAACCCTCGCTTGAGCTGCGTCCTTTTACAATACCCAAACCAGGTGCGTCGCCGACCAAAGCCCCGAAGGCCGTAGCAAAGGCTGGCCCCGTGAAAATCACAGAGGCCAAGCACTCGTGGGAGACGCCATTGGTCGTCAGGAGGGACACCCTTGCGGTGGGCGGCGGTGTCGGCCCAGTGGAAAAACCCAAACTCACTGAGGGGCTGGTCCCGAAAACCGTGGCCATTTTTTCAACTACCCCCACCAAACCTGTGCCATCCATCGTCCCCTCCGGAATTGTGAAACCTGAAGACGCTGGCCCCAAGGAAAAGTACGCGTCAATAGTGCCTCGCTCTGCGGGCGCGAAGACCCCGATTGCCAGCAGGCCTACGATAGTCCCACAGCTTACAGGAAAGTCTCAGGAGCAGCTTCCGAAGGTATCGCGGCGCTTGGAATTCCAAAAGGAAGAGAAGGTGAACTACGAGGCCTTGAAGGTAAAGGCAAAAGGGATGAAGTTCTCGCTGACGGGGTGGTGGCCCCTCGGCTGGTCCCGCGTCATAACAGACCCTGAGTTGCCCGCCCAGTTCTGGAAGCTCCAGGAGGGGCAGGTCGTCAGTGGAGTGCTCATGGGATATGACGTGGAAAGCAACCAGTATGTGGCATGGATGGCGAGGATTCAGGACGGCCTCTTTTCCGACGTCCATGAGATGGCCAGGTCAAACAACGAGCAAGACCTCATCAAGCGCGTGAAGGAGCTCCTGAAAGAGGTCGACCACAGGGAGGCCGAGCACGCGCACGAAGCCACAGAAGAAAAGTGATGGCCGCCACGACTCGAAATCCCGATTTTATCTAGCAGGAAGCTTGTACTTAAACTCGTTTAGAATGTATGGGCTGACGAGTTCTAAGAATCGCTTGTTGCACCGTTTGAGCACTCGCAAACGGTAGTATTCACCATCCCGGTTCAAAGTTGCGATTATGTGGTATCGTTTTAGAGCCTTTATCAAAAGAAGCTGACCTCGCGTGTTAAAACCCTGAGTGTTGAAGTATGCTGCGCCCCTACTTACACTGCCGTCGTCCATGTACCACACTGCAATCGCAAATGGCGTCAGAAACTTGGAGATTTTTTCTGGAACTATTTTCCGACCCCCTTTGTAAAAAAGATTGTAGAACTCTGTCAACTCGGAGTGTGTTTTTGTGGCGAGTTTGTAGTATTCTCGCTCACCAACATTATGGTAAATTTGTGGGCAAGCGAGCTCACCAAGCATCTTGTGTTTCCATTGAACATAGAACTTGCGTTTTGTGCTTTGAAGAAATTCAAATACTACTTTGCTTCTGTGCGGGCGCAAGTGTCCGTCACCCAAGAGCGAACCGACGATGAGTTCTCTTTGGGGGTTTGTCAGCTTTTTTTCCATTTTTTCATCCACTATTAAACTATCTCAACATCCATATATCTAAACCAAGTCGTGGTTGGGTTTAAAAAAAAGTGATGCCGTGCAAAGGTCGTCCCAGCGCTTATCAGGCAATGAAAATTTGGACTGTTAGTACCGGTGGGCTGAACACGTCGCCGAAGCTTCGTGCGTACACCCCCGGCCTATCAACGGGGTCTTCTAGCCCCTGCCCTTCACCAGAGACCCTTGCGGGCCTCTGGAATGGTGCCTATTTTTAGGGGTTGCTTCGGCCTTAGATGCTTTCAGGCCTTATCAACCAGCGCGTGGCTACCCGGCCTGCCCTGTCGGACAGCCGGTAAACTAGAGGCGCCGGCATCCTGTTCCTCTCGTACTAGGGACGCCTTTCCC
>JBFLWG010000031.1:0-11346 GCA_040757795.1 Hadarchaeota archaeon (SeqCode)
TCTCGACATACATAACAATAGTTTGGGTGACTACATATTTAAGCATTTTGGTTGTAGGTGACTACATATTGCCTTTTTGTAGTCACCTCGTTGGATTATTGCCGAAAAACCTTGAAGTCGAACCCCGTGTGATAGGCGGGCCGGACGGGATTCTAGTCCGACGTTCAGGCGGGGTTCGACCCAACCGAAGTTGTTCCGTACAGTTTAAGAAGTGCGCTAGGGAATTTGTCTAGGCGATAAAATGAAAAGAATAACAAACGCATTGCTTGTGGGGTCACTAGCAAGCGTCGCTATCGTGGCGCTCCTTCTCAGCTCCGGAACTGTTGGAGCCCAGCTAGCCGATTCACCTTGGCCAATGTTTGGCAGGGACACGAAACATACCGGCCGTAGCCCATACAGCACTGAAAATGTGGATGGGACGATAAAATGGAATTACGGGGGCGACGGTTGGTATCCTAAAATATTTATGGAGTCGTCGCCTGCGATAGGGCTTGACGGCACGATTTACATCGGGTCAGAATCCGATAATAATCTGTACGCAATTAAACCTGACGGGACGAAGAAGTGGCACTTCACCACGTACGGGATGGTGAGATCATCTCCAGCGGTGGGGTCGGATGGGACAATATACGTAGGCTCTGCCGAAAACAACGTGGGTGGTGAAACGTACTTGCGCGGTACTTGCGTGCTTTACGCAATAAACCCGGACGGTACAAAGAAGTGGAGCTTCGATGTGGGAGGAAACATAACTGGAACTTTCTCTTCCCCAGCAATTGGATCAGATGGCACGATTTACTATGGGTCGGGCGACTACATTCAACCAGACTGGCTGAGTGGCGGCAAGATATATGCAATAAACCCGGATGGGACGGAGAAATGGTCGTACAGCACAGGGGGCGGAGGAGTATATGCAGCGCCAGCGATTGGTTCTGATGGCACAGTCTATGTAGGTTCTACCAGTAACAAAACATTCTACGCGATTAATCCCGACGGAACTTTGAAATGGAGTTTTGTAACAGGCGGGATGGTAACTGGTGCAGCGGCCGTGGGCGAAAATGGTACCATTTACTTTGGTTCAACGGACAAAAATCTATATGCGCTGAACCCAGATGGGACCGAGAGATGGCATTTTACAACTGGGGGATGGCTTGAGACCGCTCCCGCGGTGGGCGCGGATGGGGCGATTTATGTAGGATCTTTTGATAACAATTTATACGCTATAAACCCGGATGGAACTGAAAAATGGCATTTCACAACCGAAGGTTCAGCGTGGGGGGTTGAGTCTTCCCCTACAATATCCTCTGATGGCACAATTTATGTGAGTAGTAAGGGCGGTTTCTATGCCATTAACCCCGACGGAACTTTGAAATGGCGCGCTTTATCCGCAGGTGTGCCGGCGGCATCCAATGCAGCAATAAATTCTGACGGGACGATTTATGTAGGAAGCTGGAACGGCCTTTACGCTTTCAGCGCAACTTCGCAAAATCAGATAAACGAAGAAAACATCGCTAGTGGTCCAACAGAGAATGATAGTGGTACAACAGAAAATCAGACTGGATATCCCCCTGGCGACGGGAATACCTCTTTTGTCTATGGGATCATTGCAGTTATAGTTATCTTAATTTTGGCTGGCGGAGCGTTGGCGTGGAAAAAGTTGTAAGTATAAATTACATTTCTTTAGCGGCCGCGATTGGAATCAAAATAGAAGGCGCCATTAGAACATATCTTCCGCAAACCTTGGGAAGTCGAACCCCGTGTGATTGGCGGGCCGGACGGGATTCGAACCCGTGTCACAGGCTCCGGAGGCCTGAGTCTTATCCAAGCTGGACCACCGGCCCAATCAATTGCAAGCGCGCAGAATAAAACAACAAACGTCTAATCAAAAAACTCCGACAAAAATGGCGAGAGAGCCATCCATACCCCGTGCTCGTAGAGCGCCTTCCTGCTGACCATCCCCCGCGTGAAAATCCCTATCGCGCCGCCCCGTCTTTTTGTGCCTTTC
Source organism: Hadarchaeota archaeon (SeqCode) (assembly GCA_040757795.1). Taxonomy (GTDB): domain Archaea; phylum Hadarchaeota; class Hadarchaeia; order Hadarchaeales; family Hadarchaeaceae; genus DYTO01. Next base: position 2,003 of record JBFLWG010000031.1, read on the forward strand.
TCCCCGACCAGCTCGTCTATCACATCGCCGAGCTCCTTACCCGTCTTCAGCTCACGCAAGATTCTCTCAGGGCACTCGAACCACCCCGAAGTGCCGGTCCCCACGCGGCCTTTCTTGCCGACTATCGCCACGAAGCCCAGATTGTACCACTTTCCGCCGAATTTTGCAACCCCTCCTTCAATCCCGACGCCGTAATCCGCTTTCAGGATTTTCAAAGCTTTTTTTGCCCTGTTGACGGCGCCTCTGACAATCTCATTGCATTGGAAAGGCTGGGAAGAAACCCCGGAATCAACATCAACCCCGACGACCTCCACATCTCCAAACGCCTTCTCGAAGACACCTTTTACTGCCTCTATCTTGGGCTGGTTTGTGGACCCGACCGCGACCTTCAAATTTACACCTCAAAATCAGTGATGCTTTCGGGTTAAAGAAGTTTGGCGGATTCAGCATTCACCACATTAACGCTCCCCAAAACATTTATGCTGTTGAAATCTCTACTCCATGATATCATGAGCGAAAAAATGCCCCCGGGGCTTGCATCGAGGGTCGCCGTGAGCGCCGTGGTATTTTTCGGGTGGCTGATCTTCTTGGTGTTGCACTTGGCCTTCTACGCCTCGAACTTCAGCATCTTCCAGAACCTCGCAATAGTCATCATATCAATCCTCGTAGGGATCGCGATACTGGCCCCAATGTGGATTGTTTGGGGAATAAAGCACGCAAAAGATTTCGAAAAGATGGATAAGGAGTGGAAGGGGCATCCAAAGAAGAAGTCGTGGATCGGGACGGCAGGCGGCTTCGCGTGGGCGATTTTTCTTGTGATCTACCTCTGGTTTTACGCGGGAAACTACAACATCTACCAGAATCTGGCGGCGGTGATTGTGGCGGGCCTTATTATCTGTGGGGTAACAATCCCGATACAGATGAGGCGCGGAGAAGGTTGGTGGCACCAAGCCAAGAAAGAGAAATCCGCCGCCAGAAAGCCAAGGCGAAAGAAGAAATAATCAGCATGATTTTTGGGCAAAAAATGGCGGGCCCGGTGGGATTTGAACCCACGACCTACAGGTTTCTTCCTTTCGCACAAGCCCGAAGCCTGCCGCGCCATCCAGGCTGCGCCACGGGCCCACCAAGATGTCTAATCCAGCATGCTTAATCAACCTTCTGTGAGCAACCCCACGTTCATCGCCGGAGCCGATCTTTGGTTTAGGCAGAGCCGGAACTGTTGACCTTCACGACATAGATGTCGGACTGGCCAGCGCCGGATGTCCCCCCGGCCGCGATGTACCCGCCGTCGCTTGTCTGGGCCACAGAGTAAAACCTATCGAGCCCGACTCCGCCGAATGTCTTGGTCCAGAGAACATCACCAGAGGAATTCGTCCTGACGAGATAGGCGTCTCTGGTGCCGGTGCCCTTGGGCGACAGGTACCCCGCGATTATGTAGCCCCCGTCATCAGTCTGGGAGACTGAATATCCCCGGTCGGCGTACGCCCCACCGTAATTTTTCGTCCAGGTCACCGCGCCAGAGTTGTCGGTTTTGACAAGGTACGCGTCCTCCGACCCCGCGCCAAAAGAACTTGTGTAACCGGCCGCGATGTACCCGCCGTCGCTCGTCTGCGAGACGGAAAAGCACCTGTCGTTGTTGTCCCCGCCGTAAGTGTTCTCCCATGTCACGGCCCCAGAAGCGTCCACCTTGACGAGGTAAAAATCATCCCTGCCGGCGCCGTAGGAGCTGGTGTACCCCCCGATGATGTAGCCACCGTCATCTGTCGCCCTCAAGGAAAATGCCCATTCGTCGGCCGTCCCGCCGTATGTCCTTGTCCAAATGTTTTCTCCGGAAGAGTCTGTCCTAATGAGATAAAAGTCGCTGCCGCCTACGCCTGAAGAGTTCGTTCTTCCCGCGACCATGAACCCGCCATTTTCGGCCAATGCAACGGATTCCCCCCAATCGGTGCCTGTACCACCATAGCTTCTTGCCCAAATGTTCTCGCCGGAGTTGTCGGTTTTCACAAGGTACACGTCATCGCTGCCGTTCCCGGATGAGCTTGTCCACCCCGCGACTACGTACCCGCCGTCGGGAGTGCCGGCGACGCTGTGACCGCTTTCGCTGGCGGCCCCGCCGTAAGTCTTGAGCCAAAGAACGCTGCCCAGAGAGTCTATTTTGGCCAGGAATGCGTCCCTTGCGACGCCCGCGCCGAACGACCTCGTCTCCCCGGCGATTATGTACACCTTGTAGGGCGCGATGACAAGGGACTGGGCAAAATCTTCGCCGTTCTCCCCATATATCGTGGCCCACCTTTCTTCCGTCCTGTGCTCCCCGAGCAGGTAAGCGGCGGCCCCCGTCCCGACGATTATCACCAGGAAAACCGCGATAGGAAATTTCTCCATTCTTCCACACCCAGATTTTCCATTTTATGTTTGCACGTTAACATTTAAACCACCGCCACATAGCAGCTACGAGGATGAAATGAAAAAATCACTGATACTGGTGCTGGCGCTTTTCGTGGCGCAGGCGGCTCTTCTCAATTTGAATGCCGTTTCAGCCGAAACGCAGAAAGAACCTCTTTGGGTATACGACCGCGAATACTCTATATTCAGTAACAATGTCATCGGACGGCAACTACTCCGCCGCCGCTTTTTGGCAAAGTGTAGCAGTGTTTGGTCGCAACGACAACACCCCTCTTTGGGTTTACAAGAATAGCAGCGACTTTTTAAGTTCTGTAGCAATTTCCGGCGACGGGAACTACATAGTCGTGGGCGGCAGCAGCAACATTTACCTGTTTTCCCGCACTGACAACACTCCTCTCTGGACTGCGCCTTACAGGGGCGAGATTGTTTCAATTTCCTCGGATGGAAGCTACATTGCCACGGCTGATCAAACAAAAGTCTACCTGTTTTCCCGCACGTCAAGCACTCCGACCTGGACCTTCCAGCCAGGCGGAACTGTACGTTCAGTTGCCATGTCTTCTGACGGGAATTACATAGTCGTGGCTGCCTACACCAGGATCTACCTGCTTTCCAAAAGCTCCAGCACACCATTGTGGTCTACACTGGAAATGACGTTGAATACAGGACATGTCGCGATCTCTTCCAATGGGAACTACATAGCCACCGCAGGAAGTGACAGCAGTTATGACCCTCATAATGTCTGGCTGTATTCTTACACTTCCGAAAACAAACTTTGGTACTACAAATATGGTGGCGCAGATTATTACTACGTCGCGACTTCAGCGGACGGCAATTACATAGTTACGGGGAACAGCAGCAAGATACTCGTTTTTTCCCGCACCGACAACGCACCGCTCTGGAGCTTCACCGAAGGAAACGGCTCTCGGGCAGCAGCAATTTCTTCTGATGGGTCGTACATAGCGGCAGGGGGCTACGACAGCAAGAAGATCTACTACCTCTCCCGCACCGAAAACAATCCCCAGTGGAGCTACACTATTAATAGTTGGGCTGGAAATGCCCATATCATCGACGTCGCAATGTCTTCCGATGGTTCCACAGTAATTGCGGCGGATAGCGTTGACAACATCTACTTCTTCGGCTCCGCGACAAGCTCTCCCCAGCAGCCAGGAGGCGGGAGCACGACAACGACGTCCGGGGATTCCACACTAATAGTCGTTGGGATCGGGGGAGTTGTGGCAGCTATTGGAGTGGCCGCATACATAATTTTTGGTGGGCCGCGAAGGCGCTAAAACAATTTTATGAACACCGCGCTAAAAGTGCTTGTTATTTTTCATGCAGTCGTGATTTCCGCGTTTGACAAGACCTGCCGCTTTATGCTCCGCGCGATTTCTGTGCCGATGTATGGTACCTTCGCCAGCTCCTCCTCGGTGGCCCGCTCGATGTCTGCGAGCTTCTTGTACCCCACCCTGAAGAGGCTCCGCCCTCGCACCCGCCCGATCCCGCGAAGCTGCACCAGCTCCAGCAGCTCCTCCTTGACGCCGTACCTGACGCGCCTCTGGAGCCCCCTGAGCGGCGCTAGCGCAGGCCCGGCCTTGAAAAGCCTAGCGAGCTCGTGGGAAGCGTGAAGAAGCCACTCTGCCGTCTCCGCCGTCCTCCTGATGTCTCCGGCGCCGATGCCGAACTCCTCGTGGATGTCGTCCTCCCTCGCCTCCTCAATCCACATCTTCACCATCCTCGCCGTCTTGAGCTCGGCCAGGAAGTGCTCGAACTCCTCCGGCTTCCTGTGGGGGTCGGGGATTGGAACAAGCAACTCGTCCGCGTATTTCAAGTAGAACTCCTCCATCTCCTCTAGCTCCCGCTCCCTGAGGTAGTATGTGGTCATGTCCGGGGTCCTGGAAATAAGATGGAGAAATGCGAGGTCGGTGGGCCTTTCCTCAGTCACCCCCTTCAAGCCGTCCCTGATCACCACTGCCGACAGCGGGTCGATGTAGAGTGCCGAGACCAACTCCCCGAAACGTGTGGCCAGCAGAAGCTTCCCCTTGCGGGAGATCATGTCCTCCTTCTCCAGAAAGTCGAGAATCCGCTCCACCACAAGCCCGACATCCCTCGTGCCAAACTGATGTGCGAAGAAAGTGCGCCCCATGAAGTCGAGCAGCCCGTCCTCGTCGCTCACGTAGCCTGCCGCTATGGAGGCGAGCACATGGGTCCTGAGAGCGGGCTCCGTCCCCAGCTTCGATGTTATTTTCTCGGACTCTGCGTGGATGAACTCCTCAAACAGGGACTCAACCTCTCTCTTGCCGTGCGCGATCGCAACAGCCTCGCCGTACTCGTCATACTGGGGGCGGCCGGCCCTACCGCACATCTGGTGGAACTCGAGCACGGGTATGAACTGCATCCCGTAAGGCTCAACGTAGCGCCTGTAGTCCCTGATTATCGCCCGGCGCGACGGAAGGTTCACACCCGCCGCGAGGGTCGGGGTGGCGCAGATGACCTTCAGAAAAGTGCTCCTGAATGAATCCTCCACCGCCTTCCTCTGGGCCGAGTGAAGGCCCGCGTGATGGAATGCAGAGCCGCGCCTGACGCAGTCGGCCAGCAGCCGGCACGTCCTGCTGGACTCCCCAAGGGCCTTCTCCACAACATTCGCGGCCTCCGCCAGCTTCTCCCTTTCATCGGGTTTCAGGTGGTTCTTCGTGTAATCGGCAAGGAGGTCTGCTGAGGATTGCGCCGAGCGCCTGGTGTTCACAAAGACGAGCGCCTGCCCGCCCTCCTTGACGGTATCAAGCGCCAGCGCCACAAGGGCCTCCCCCCCTCCTGCGACCTCCCTCCTGCCGCCGTCGTCAAACTTTATCTTCCCGTTCCAGTAGACCCCCTTTTTTAGCGGGACTGGCCTCCACTCGCTCTTGACCAGCTCTCCCCCGAGCCACTCTGCGATTTCGTCGGCGTTTTTAATGGTGGCCGAGAGCGCGAGGACTTGCACCTTCGGGTTGACCTGCTTGAGCCTGGCCGTCAGTATCTCGAGGGTGGGGCCCCTACCTGGGTCGTCGATCAGGTGGACCTCGTCCAGAACGACAACGGAGACAACTTCGGCCAGCCACTTGGCGCGGTGCCTCAGCAGCGAGTCCACCTTCTCGGAGGTGGCCACCAGGATGTCATAGTGGGCGAGGCGGGGGTCGGCCACGTCGAAGTCGCCTGTCGCAATCCCGACCTTCACCCCCAGATGCCCGTACTTCTGCTTGAACTCGTCGAACTTCTCGCTCGCGAGGGCCCTGAGCGGCACGATGTAGATGCATTTTCCCTTTTCCCTGAGGACGGACTTCAGCATGCAGAATTCGGCGATGAGCGTCTTCCCACTGGCAGTCGGCACCGCCAGAACCATGTTTTTCCCTTCAAGAACCTGCTTCTTCACGGCCTCGGCCTGCGGCGGGTAAAGCTTTGTCACGTTTGATTTCTCCAGCGCCTCCGCCACTTCCTCAGGCAAACCGTATTTTCTGCACACTTCCGAGATTTCCAAACCCACCGCCTCGGTTAGACCTCATCGTGTTATTAAATTAAATGCAGTGTTTATCTGGTGGAAAATGCAGGAAGATGCAGTCCAGTCGGCCGTCAAGCTTGTTTGGGACGAGATAGTTGCTGGAAGGATTACTGACGCCCGCGGCCTCTCGAAAGCAAAAATTCAGGCATGCCGAGAGTTCGGGCTTTCCGGGCCTCTGAAGAACTCGGAACTCCTGTCCGCCGCTGACGCCGACAGAAGAGAGAAGCTCCTGAAGCTTTTGACGCTCAAGCCCGTGCGATCAATTTCAGGCGTCACAGTTCTCACTGTCATGCCCAAGCCTTACGCCTGCCCGAAAGACGAGCCGTGCATTTACTGCCCCGGAGGTCCGAAATCAAACACCCCACAGTCGTACACCGGAAGGGAGCCGGCATCCGCTCGGGCCCTCCAGTGCAACTACAACCCGAGCAGCCAAATCAAAAGCAGAATTGAACAGCTGCGCGCGGTCGGCCACGACGTCGACAAGGTTGAGTTGATAATGTTCGGCGGCACGCTGACGGCCTATCCTCCAGAATATCTGGAGTGGTTCACTGTGCAGTGCCTGAACGCTATATCTGGGGCGAATGCAGGAACGATGGAAGATGCACAGCTTGCGGCAGAAAGCTCAAAAATAAGAATAAGTGACATCACCCTCGAAACCCGTCCAGACTACTGCAAACAATCACAAGTTGATCTAATGTTGAAACTCGGCGCCACGAGGGTTGAGCTCGGCGTTCAAACGGTTTACAACGACATCTACAAGCTTGTGAACCGCGGGCACACGGTCCAAGATGTCGCGGAAGCGACGCGGACTGCCAAGGATGCGGGCTTCGCCGTCGTCTTTCACATGATGCCAGGGCTTCCCGGCTCTGACCATGAAAGGGACCGGGAGATGTTCAGGACGATTTTTTCCGATGCCCGATTCAAACCAGACGCCATCAAAATATATCCGACCCTCGTGATGCCCGGGACCAAGCTGCACGAGATGTGGAAAAATGGAGAGTACAAACCATACAAACACGAGAAGATGGTAGAGTTGATAACTGAAATCAAAAAGACTGTTCCGCCGTGGGTTCGCATCCAGAGAATCCAGCGCGACATACCCTCAAACCTAATCTCGGACGGCGTCAAGCGCGGCGACATCAGGGCCTTTGTTCAAAAGAGGCTTGAACAGGACGGCCTCCGCTGCAGGTGCATCCGCTGCCGCGAGGTCGGGCAGGTTAATTACAGGAGAGGGATTGAACCTCATGTGGAGGATGTGGGGCTTGTAGTAGAGAAATACCGCGCTTCCGATGGCGAGGAGCTCTTCATGTCGTTCGAGGACGTGAAGCAGGACATCCTGATCGGGTTGTTGCGGCTGAGGGAACCTTCAACCAAGGCACACAGACCCGAGGCAGGTGGCGCCCGCTCGATGCTCGTGAGAGAACTACATGTTTACGGGCCTCTTGTGAAGGTTGGAGAAAAAGCCAAAGCGAACGAGTGGCAGCACAAAGGATGGGGCGGGCGTTTGATACAAGAGGCCGAGAGGATTTCTATGGAGGAATTCGACGCGCGGAAGGTCGTCGTGCTTTCCGGGATAGGGACGCGGAACTATTACAGGCGATTCGGCTACAAACGTGATGGACCTTTCATGGTGAAGGAGTTGGGATGATGCAAGATGAGGTGAAAAAAGAGAATTTTAGATTTCAGGCAGCAGTTATCATCGCTGTAATTTTTGTAGCCGCGGTCATCTCTTACGTGATTGCGCCGCCAAATTCTAGGTTCCAAAGGCTCAGCGGCTTCGGTTTGCACATATTCATTGGAACTATTGTGTGGCTGATTTGGTATTTGCCGGGCGTCATGGGGCGGACATCTCTCTGGTTGTTAAAAATTGGAGAAATATTTGCTGAGGGGCTAAAAAAACGCGAAGGAGTTCTTTGCCGCGTTCCTCAGAAAAGACAAGTTGGGGCAATGGCCACACTTAGCCTTGCTTTTGTCCTTTTCATGGTTACAATTGCACCGGCTGTGATGATATTTTACTGGTCTTCGTACTTCAACTTGCCTACGGGTCCAAACGTCGCGCGAATGGTAACATTTCTTGTATTTGCCATCCCAATCGTTTACATTTTACTCGGTTGGGTAGCTCCCGCTCTCAGGCTGGTTGACTCAAGCGGGCTGCGCTACCGGGTGGACCGGCAGCGCCAAGTTCATGATATGGGCAGCATTTTGCGCGGGAGGCTTGGGATATTGGTTGGATTGGGTGCCATACTATCAGTTTACACCACTATGGGTCTGCTTGATTTCAAACTCGAGCAATTCCTTGGACTCCTTCGAACCTTGGCATTGGAATTTGCACCAGTTGCACTCATTTCCGCCTTTTTCTACAGGTACTTTGCGGAAAGGAAGGCCATCAAAAATTTCGATTCCCTGCTTGAGGCGCGCGGCGTTAAGAATGTGGATTCACTGGAAGATATTGTGAAAATCCCCGCCGTCAAGAGAAAAAGTCAGCTTGAAAAGGTTTTAAGTAAGGTCGGAATTGGCAAAACGTGAACCAGTAACTTAACTCACTTTTTGATTGTTGCCCCACAGTTGGGGCATTTTTTCGCAGTTATCTGGACAGGCTCGTTACAGTACGGGCATGGGATGATGTCTTTTACCAACCATCCATTCTCGTAACGGGCGTTTTCAAAATAGCCCTCTTCAATCATCGGTTTAAGATATTCCTTCTCGAGAATTTTGATGTTGGCGCTCATTTTGACATGGCTGGCTATATCCTTAAGTGAAACCTTCCCTTTTGATTTCAAAGCCTGGTTTGCGAAATCGCCTATTTTTTCTTTCATTCCCTTTTTTCCTATTCTTACAGCAGTACCAAGCCCCAGCGACGCCATCATGATCCCAATCGCAGTAAAGATTACCACTAGGGTCCCTTCGGTTGTAAGCGACACCCTATCCGCCGCGAATATTTTAGGCCATAAATCTCCGAACGCGAACAAAAAAATAATTGCTGTAATTATTAATATGCCGACCACTCCAACAAATCCTCCGATATTTGCTTTTGTTTTTTCTGACACCATACCTGTTCACCGAAATAATGTCATGCACACCTGTTATTTGGATAACTTCTTTCCGCAGCTGGGGCAGAACTTTGTGCCAGCGGGGACCGCCTCACCGCATTTGGGGCACTTTATAGTCTTGGGCTTGATAGCGAGTTTCCCACCGCACTCTGGACAGAACTTGGAATTTGACGGGACCTGCGCGCTGCAGTTGGGGCAGATAACCAGTGGGACTGCCGCGGCTCCCCCTGCAGGCTGCTGCATCATCTGGGGGATCAGTACCATCCCGGCCCCGAGCCCGGCGCCTGACGACTTGCCAAGCTCCTTCGCCGATTCCTTCATGGTCTCCATCCTGAGCACCTCCGAAGGCGCGGCCTTGC
>JBFLWG010000032.1:0-11057 GCA_040757795.1 Hadarchaeota archaeon (SeqCode)
TGTTAAAATATGCTGCAAATTTAGGGAGATTAGTCTGAAATAGTAAAATCTATATAACACTTTGATTAAGTAAAGGTGCTTCAGGTGATTTGATGGCTGTAGACAAGGTGGCTGAAATCCTGAAATCCGTGGAAGAGGGGCGTAAGGAACTCACAGAGACCGAGTCCAAGTCAGTGCTGCAGGCGCGGGGCATCCCAGTCAATCGCACCATGCTCGCGGCAGACGTACCCGAGGCCATAAGGATCGCGAGGGAGATCCACTACCCTGTTGTGCTCAAGTTGGCCTCCCCGGACATCCTGCACAAAAGTGATGCGAAGGGGGTGAAGCTTGGCGTGGGCTCGGAGTTTGAGCTCAAGCGGGCTTTTGAAGAGCTGATGAACAACGCCAAGTTGTACAAACCCAACGCAAGAATACTCGGGGTCACTGTTCAGGAGTACATTCCGCCTGCACGCGAGGTGATAGTCGGGGGTATCCAAGACAGGACCTTCGGCCCAACCGTGATGTTCGGGCTTGGAGGCATCTGGGTGGAGGTTCTGAAAGACGTTAGTTTCAGGCTTGCGCCGCTGGATCCCGCCGAGGCAAGGGGGATGATTCAGGAAGTCAAGGGGAGCCAAGTGCTGGCAGGCATAAGGGGCGCGCCCCCGGCCGACATCAACGCCATTGCGGATGTTATACAAAAGGTTGGCCAGCTGATAGTCGACTTCCCCAACATATCTGAAATCGACATAAACCCAATGTTCGTTTTTGACGCCGGGAAGGGCGCGGTCGCGGTTGACGCCAGAATTCTGCTCGGGGGGTCTTAGCCGAGCGGCGCTCGCCATGCCGCCGAGCTTTAGGAGGATGCCGGATGCCTGTCAATTTCTCGCGTCTTTTTGAACCAAAGTCCTTGGCGGTCATTGGCGCCTCGGAACTCAAAGGGGCCGGTGCCGCCTTTTCAAACGAATTCAGGATTCTCGCGGAAAACGCGCAGAAGCTCAAGAAAAAGATTTACATCGCCGACATTAACCAAAAGCTTCCAGGAGCCATCAAACTTGGAAAAATCCCCAAAGGGATCGACCTTGCGGTTGTCGCTCTTCCCAAGGAGCTGCTGTCCAAAAATCTTGGGAAGATACTGACGAAAAAAGTGGGGACCCTTGTGCTGACTGAAGAGGAAGTTGACGCGAAGGTTGAAAAGTTGCTTGCAAAGAAGAAAGTAACAATCCTTGGGGCGGGGTCGTTTGGAGTAATGAACCCGAAGGCTGGCCTTGCAGTCGTGCCAGAAAGCATCCCGTCCATCAGGCCCGGCGGGATTTCTGTCATCTCCGGCGGCCGCGCGTCGACCATCAACATCATCGGGCGCGCCAAGTCGTGGGGCATCGGGATAGCCAAACTTGCCTCCGCAGGGGACGGTCTTTGGATTGACCAAGCCGAGCTGATACACCACCTAGCCTCGGACAAGGAAACCCGCGTGATTTGCATCTTCATAGACGACGTGAAAGACGGCCGCATGTTAATGAGCGCCGTGAAGGGGGCCTCGGTGAAGAAGCCAGTTGTGGTGATGAAATGCGGCCCGCCCGACAAAGTGTTTGAAGGCGCCATTACCCAATCTGGCGGCATCCTCGCGGAAAGCTTTGGAGACATGCTGGGCGGAGCTGTGGCGCTCGAAAAGTTCTCAGGGATGAGCGCAACAAGGGTTGCGCTGGTCGCGGCACTTGAGGAGGAGGCAAAGCTGGTTGCCGGGCAGATGCTGAAGGAGGGGCTGGAGCTGGCCAAGCCTTCCGAGGAGACTTTCAAGAAGATATCAAATAAATGTCGAGGGGCGAAAATGGAGGGATGGGTCTGCCTAGGCAGCGCCGCCGACGCCGATGATTACAAGAATGCTATAAAGGAAGTCCTCTCGGATGACTCTGTCGACGGAGTCATGGTGGCCTGCTCCGGGACAGTTGCCCTCGCTCCGGGTGACTACTCAAAAATCGCGGAAGATGCCGGCAAGTCGAAGGAAAAACCAGTTGTGATGGTTGTTGACGTGAGGTCGGGAGCTGTCGCAAGGGAATCCCTGGGGGAAAAGAGCGCGCCAATATTCTGGAGCGAGAGGCTTGCAGCGATAGCCCTGAAGATGCTCAAGCTGCGCCGAGACATAGTTGAACTAAGAGGAATGGCCGCTGAGTAAAGCCCGCCCTCGACCTTTTTTTCCTGTTACTTGCTCGCCGTCAAAAATCAACTCGCCGCGCGAAACGGTCGCCGCTATAGTCCCAGTGACTTTCATTCCCTCATATGGTGTCCACCCTACCTTGTAGTGCAGGTGCTTGGCGTTGATCTTGGCGCTTTTTCTGGCGTCAACGACCACGAGGTCTGCGTCGGAACCTTTTGCTATCACGCCTTTCCTAGGGTAAAGCCCGAATATTTTGGCGGGCCTTGTGGAGGCTGCGTCGACCATGCGCTCAAGCTTGAGTCTTCCTTCCGCCACCCCCTTTCCAAGCAGTATTGGCAGCAGGGTCTCCAAGCCCGGGACGCCCGTCTGCGCTCTCCAGATGTCTTTCCAACCTACCTCTTTTTCCTCACGTGTCCCAGGTGCATGGTCTGTGACTACTATGTCGATGACCCCTGAAGCGAGCGCCTTCCACAGGTGCTCCCTTTCCTTTGCGCCCTTCAGGGACGGGTTGACTTTCAGGTAAGGCCCCAACCGTTGGACATCCGATCTAGAAAAAACTAGGTGGTGTGTGGTGACTTCCGCCGTGACATTCTTGTTCTTTCTCTTGGCTGCTTTGATGACGTCGCATGCTCCCCCGGTAGTTATGTGGGCGAGGTGCAGCCTGCATTCGGACTCGGACGCAATTTCAATCGCCGCCCGAACTGCTTTTTTCTCTGCCTCTCCCGACCGCGCCTCGTGGTGTGCTAGAGGGTCGCTCCTCCCTTCCGCGATCAGCTTAGCCTGCGATTCACCAACAATCTTGTCGTCCTCGGCGTGGACGAAAGTCGTTCCATCGGCCTTTCTCACGGCGGCCATGAGCCGCCCCATGTCTCGCTGGCTCAGACGATAAGGCGCACATGTGAACCCCTTGAAGGATTTCACACCCAGTGACGAGAGCCTGCGAACGGCAGGTATTGCTTCCGGGGTGAAATTGCCAGCGTGAACTGAGAAGTCCACCAAGCTGTTTTTCTCTCCAGCCGCGACGACATTCTTCACGTCTGCCGGCGAGAGAACTGGAGTGTCCCACGGCATCACGATTATTGTTGTCACACCGCCTGCCGCCGCCGAGGTGCTTCCGCTTTTGAAATTTTCTCGATGGACAAACTTTGGGTCATAAACATGGGCGTGCGCATCAATCACGCCCGGGATCACAAGCTTTCCTTTAGCATCCAATTCCATTTCTCCCTTGGGCGCCCCCGCCACAGCGATTTTTTTGATGACACCATTGTCGATTGAAAGCTCCCCTTTGACAATACCCCGAGGTAACACTAGTCTTGCATCCCTGACAACCAAATCTGGCATGAAAATGCACCTATTGTGTCTGTGGTTTCCTTCGAACGGCTGATAGCGCCGCCCTGATGTCGCTGCCGTTCACCGTCTTCGCGCCCCTGTGCTCGCACAGCTTGACGGCCTCCTGAGAAATCTGGACACCATACTCCTCAAGCACCAGCCCAAGCTCCGCAGCCGCCTTGGGGGAGACCCGCGAGCCGGTTGCCCTCTTGATAATCTTCGCCAGCGTCGTTGGTGAAAATTCAGCCATTGTCTCGATATCCATTGGAAAAACCGACTTATAAAAACCACTTCTCAACCCGTTGGGACAAGAGTTGGTGTCAACCTTTAAATCGTTCTCAACTGTTCTCTTTTGGGAGCAAGATGACGGACCTGCTGATAAAAAACGGGCTTGTTGTCACCATGGATCGGGAATGTAGAATAATCCCTGACGGCACGGTTACTGTTGAAGACGGCCGGATAAAATATTTGAAAAGGGGGCGGACTGCCGGAGGCAAGGCAGACGAAGTCATCGACGCTCGCGGAAAGATAGTCATGCCTGGGCTCGTATGCTCACACACGCATCTTTACGGGATGCTGCTGCGCGGCGCTCCGCTCAGGATAGAGCCCCCCACTGACTTCTCGCAAATACTCCAGAGGGTGTGGTGGCCGATGGATGAGGCCATGGGGAAAGAAGACGCGTACGCGAGCGCGGTCATATCCTGTTTAGAGTTTCTGAAGACAGGCACGACCCTTTTCGCCGACACTTTCTCTGGGCCGAACGTGATAACTGGGGTGCTTGACAAAATATCTTTGGCTGTGGAGCAATCGGGAATAAGAGGAATACTGGGCTTTGAGGCAACCGAAAGGCACTCGAACGCTGAGGGCACCAAGGGCATGAGAGAGAACGAGAGATTCATCAAAAAAATGAAGAAGGAAAGGGCGCGCCGCGTTACCGGGATGATTAGCCTGCACGCCTCCTTCACTGTTTCGGATGAGCTCATCAAGTGGGCCAGGGACTTGGCCAGCAAATACAAGGCCCCGCTGACCATCCACACTTCAGAGGGGCTCGCGGATGTCTACCACAACTACGAAAAATTCGGAAAGCGGACGGTGGAAAGACTGAAAGAGGGGGGGCTTCTCGGCCCGGACGTTGTTCTGGCCCACTGCGTCCATGTGAACGACAATGAACTGGAAATAATCAAAAAAACGGGGGCAAAGGTGGCCCACAACCCTATGAGCAACATGCTGAATGCCGTCGGCGCGGCTCCGGTGCCGAAGATGCTTGGAATGGGAATTCCAGTCGGGCTTGGCAACGATGGGTACATCTTTGACGGCTTTGAAAACATCCGCGCGGCATTTTTATTGCACAAGTTGACTGGACGCGATCCTCGCGTCATAACTCCCCGGGAAGCTTTGGAGATGGCGACCATCAGGGGCGCCGAGCTTTACGGGCTGGGGAACGAGCTGGGGTCACTGGAGCAAGGCAAGCTGGCGGACATCATAATCATCGACCCAAAAACAGCTCCGACGCCTGTAACACCTGATAGCGTGCTCAGCCACCTTGTTAACACAGTCGACGGGGACGATGTTGAAACAACCATAGTGGGGGGAACAGTCCTGATGCGCGACAGGAAGGTACAGTCGATGGACGAAGGCGATGCGGTGAACCTGTCGAGGAAAACAGCGAAGAAGCTGTGGCAAAAGCTCGGCGCTGCGAGGTGAAAAATTGGTTGACCTTTCTGTTGAGATATGCGGGATGAAGTTCCGGAACCCTGTATTGCCTGCGGCCGGCCCGAACGTCATGGACGGCAACTGCTTGGTGAAGGCCGCTGAGGGAGGGGCCGGCGGCTTGGTCGCAAAAACTATCAGCGTTAAGCCGGCAGAGGTCCCAAGGCCCTGCCTGGTCAAGGTGAAGGACAGCCTGCTTAACGCTGAGCTGTGGTCCGACATCTCGCTGGAAAAGTGGGTCAAGACAGAGTATGCTAAGGCAAAGAAGGCCGGGCTGCCGCTGATAGCAAGCATCGGTTACAGGGCGGAGGAGGTCAGGGAAGTCGCCCCGAAGGTGGTTGAGGCCGGAGTGGATGCGTTGGAGATTTCGACACAATATTTGGGGAACGACCCTGTGCCGGTTGCTGAAGCCACGAAGGCTGCCAAGGATGCCGTGAAAGTCCCAATTTTTGTGAAGCTTAGCCCGAACACACCAGACATAACAACACTCGCGAAGGCGGCTGAAAAAGCTGGAGCTGACGGCATCGTTGCCATAAACGCGTTTGGGCCGTGCATGGCTATCGACATTGAGAACTCCATGCCGATGGTCGGGAGCGCATATGGGTATGGTTGGTTCTCCGGGCCTTCGATAAAACCGCTTGCGATAAGGTGCGTCGCGGACATCGCGCGTTCCGTCAAGATTCCCGTGATAGGTGCTGGAGGGATATCCAGCGGGCGCGACGCCATCGAGTTCATAATGGCTGGGGCATCGGCTGTCCAGGTCTGCACGGCCGCAATCGTGCGGGGACCTAAAGTTTACGGGATAATAGCCGACGAGATGAGCAAGTTCATGCGGGCCAAGAACTACAACACGATAGGAAACATCAGGGGGGTCGCCCTCAAGCACCTCCCAGACCACCCGCCTCACACGACTGCGAGCCCGGTCGAAGTGATAGAATCAAGGTGCACTGCCTGTGGGCTGTGCGAGCGCCACTGTCCCTATGACGCAATCCACGTGAAGGGGAAAGTGGCAAGGGTGGACCCGGCGAAATGCTACACCTGCGGGCTATGCGTATCCGTCTGCCCGACAAGAGCCATCAGGTACGCTTGGTAAATTCGCCCTATGAGGCGTGGCTAAAAACGCTCCCAAAGTTCAGACGCCAATTGAGTTGTTTTTTGGACGATGGATTTCTCGTCCAGCCCCACCAATTTTTTGTCTCGCATCAGAATTTTTCCGTTGCATATCGTCGTGTCCACCGTCGCATCAACCAGCCCAAATATCAGATGGCCTAGGAAGTTGTTCTCGTTCAAGATTGTTGGGGAAAGGTAGTCCACCAAAATCACGTCTGCAGGGGCGCCGCTTTCTATTTTCCCCAAGCTCCAGCCAGTTGCCCGTCGCACAATTTTGGGGTTGTTGTCCAAAAGCATGGCGGGCGCTTCCAAAAATGCAACCCGCGGGTCTTTCTTTGCATGGCGATGGAGGAGGTAGGCGCATCTCATCTGGGCAAGCATGTTTGAGCTCATTCCATCCGTGCCCAATCCCACTTCAATCTCTTTTTTCATCATGCCCAAGGCATCGGCGCAGCCCACGGCATTGTTCATGTTTGATTCCGGGTTGTGGACTACATTTGTGCCGGTGGCCTTCAAGGTGTCCATCTCTTTTTCATTGACATGGACGCAGTGGACGGCGATGGACTTCTCTCCCAACGCACCATGTGAATTCAACCTTTCGACCACCCTCATGTTGTATTTTTTTACATTTTCATCTTGGTCTGCTTTGTCCTCGGCGCAATGAACGTGTATCCCGACCCCGAATTTTTTTGCGAGTTGAACTGATTTGTCAAGCGTGTCGTCATTCACGGTAAACAAGGCGTGCAGACCCACCATGCCTTTCAGGAGCTGCGATGGTTTGGACTTGAGCATTGAAAGGAAGCGTTCGTTTTCTTTCAGCCCTTCCTCCCCCCGCCCGTAGCGGTCGGATGTTCCAAAACACAGGGATGCCCTGATGCCGACCTCCTCCACTGCCCTGGCGATTTCATCCATGCTACCCTTCTGGATTGACTGGCTCTCGTGGTGGTCTATTATCGCTGTGGTGCCGTTCCTAACGCACTCGATCAGGGGGACCAACGAGCTGTAGTAAATGTCCTCCTTCGTCAGAGCTTTGTCCAGTTTCCACCAGAGCTTCTCCAATATTTCCACAAAGTTTTTGGCGGGCTCACCCGGGATCGCCATCCCTCTGGCAAAAGTGGAATAGAGGTGATGATGGGCACAAATAAGGCCGGGCATTACTACCTTTCCTGTCGCATCAATGACCTCCTCGGCCCGGGGGCTGCTCCCGGCCTCCAATTTCCCAACGCTTGTGATTTTTCCGTTCTCGATGACTACGTCTCCTTTCTTGAAAATCCGCCGCTCCTTATCCAGCGTTACTACCAATCCGTTTTTTATAACGATGTCTGCCATACTATCCCTCCATCAAAAATTGATTTGCAAGTTGTCATAAAAATCATTGGCTTCTGGCAAACGGCAGGAATGGCAGGGAGGTTGTGACCCCTTTGAGGATCACATACATCTCAGCAGGGCCAACCAATGAGAACTCTCCCTTGAAGTCCTTTTTCAGCTCCATGCTATTTATTTTAAAATCGGGGGATATCTTCATCCTCAACCACTCGTTTTCGAATGTCATCTCTTTCGTCCCGTTGCCAGCGAACAGGCTCGATTCCTTCCCTTTCCCCCGCCTTCTGATTACCCACTCTTTACCCATCCTCTCGATGTGGAAGGCGTTGCCATCCTCTCTATCAAAGTCGCCCCTCTCGAAAAACAGCTTGGGCTTGTCCATGTATGGTTTGCCATTGTACACGCAGAAGGTCGCACAGTCGCCGCACTGGTTGCAAAAGTCCTGAACATGGAGAATTTGCCTGCCCTGCAAAACCCTAAAAATTTCATCGCCGGACTCCTTCAATCCTCCCTGCTGGCTGGAGACCTTTGGCAGCCTCATGCTCATGGGTGAAACAAAGAAAGTGTAGTTGGCCCTGTTGGGGCACACCTCGACGCACTTGTCGCAGAAGCTGGAGCACTGCATGCACCTATCCGCCTCCTCCTGCGCCTCCTTTTCGGTCAGGACCGCCTCGACAAGATCAAAGCCGCCGCGCTTTTCTGGAGGCAGCATGGGGGGCACGTGCTGCGCCTCTTTCCTCGCTCGGACGCGTTTCACTTTCACTATGTCTTCTTTGGAAAGCGTTGGAAGTTTTCTTTCTGGCAAATATGCTTTCACGCCAAGCTGGCGGCAGATTGCCTCCGCGGCCCTCCGTCCGTCAGCGCACGCCGCTATGATGGTTTCCGGCCCACGAACGACATCCCCCCCGGCATAGACACGCTCATGACCTGTGAGGCCGGTCTGGGGATCTGCGACGAGAGTGCCGTCCTTGTTCAGGGAAATCGAGCTTTTGTCAAAGAGGGAAACATCTGGGCGCTGGCCTATGCCAGTTATTATGGAATCCGCTTCAATCTGAAATTCGCCGCCCTCGACTGGAACCGGCCTTCTCCTGCCGTCAGGGCCTGGCGCCCCGAGTTTGTTCCGAACGCACTCCAAAGCCGCCGCCCTGCCGTTCCTGAGGACAATCCTCTTGGGCGCGGCAAGTTCTTCTATGTTTATTTTCTCCTCGAGGAGCTCTTCGACCTCCTCTTTTTCCGCTGGCATCTCCTCCCGGGTCCGCCTGTAGACCACGAGCACCTGCCCGCCTGTGAGCCTCTTGGCCGTCCTGGCTGCATCCATGGCAGTGTTCCCGCCGCCTATCACCAGCACCTTTTTGCCCAAGTCGAATTTTTCGCCGCGGCTCACCCGCTCGAGAAAATCGAGGGACCTGTAGACTCCTTTTCCATCCTCGCCCTCTATGCCAAGGCGCGCGTCCTCAGGGAATCCCGACGCCACATAAACCGCGTCGAACTCGTGATTCAGTAGTTCCTCTGGGGGGCCAGTGATGGGGTGGGAAAGCTCGATCTTCACGCCCAAGCTCTTTATTCGCTCGATGTCATCCCGGACGACCTCTTTAGGCAGCCTGAACGCCGGGGCTATTGCCAGCATTCCGCCCGGCCGGTCTTTGGCCTCGTAGACCACCGCCTCAATCCCGTTGACAGCCAGGAAGTAGGCTGCCGCCAGCCCAGACGGGCCGCTGCCGATTACCGCCACCTTATGGCCGCTTTTTTCCGCAACTTTTATCCTGGCCTTTCCCTTCTCGGCGGCGAACCTCTTCAGCACCCGGATGGCCACAGGCGCGTCATAGTTGTTCCGCGTGCATCTGGTCTGGCAAAGATGGGTGCAAACATAGCCTGTCACGAGGGGCAGCGGGTTTCTGGCCAGAATAATTTCCAGCGCCTTGTCGTACTCCCGTTGGGAAATCATCCTGGCGTACTCCGACACATCCTGGAGGACAGAGCACTGCTCCATGCAAGGAGCATTGACGCAGTCGAACAGTTCCAGTTTTGATTCAACCTTTGGGAGGGCAAATGGATGGTAGCTCTTTTTGTATCTTGGGTCGTCCAGAGCCCGCGCCGCTTCAAGCTCCAGGTTGGCCATCTTGTTCTTGGCGAGCTCCTTCAAGCTCTTGGCTCCCTTGCTGCGCATATCCCTCTCCAGATTCTCCAAGTACTGCACCAAATTTGCGTAGCCGCCCGGTTTTAGAAGATCCGAAACTGTTGAGACGGACCAAACACCCGAGGCCAGCAGGGACGTGATGTTAAGCGCATCTGCGCCAGCGGAGAAGGAGACTTCCAGGTCGCCGCCGAACTCTTTGGAGAGCTTGTGAAACAGGTTGATTGTTATTGGGTAGAGGGCGCGCCCCGACATGTACATCTCTTCCCCGGGGAGATTGCCCTTGTGGTTCACAGAGGCAAGGGTGTTGCTCAGCTTGACCCCGAAAACCAGCCCCCTCTCTTTGGCGACCTTCTGCAGGGCCCGGATCAATTTAATCGCAAGGTCGTACTTCAGGTCGTGCTCGAAAACTGCGTCTGGGATTTTGATCTCCTTGAAACCAAGGCGGTCGTGGAGGATATGGATCACCTCGTCTTTGCCGAGCAAGGTGGGGTTCAGCTTGACGGTCGTATGGAGCCCCCGGTCCTCCATAAGGTGCCTGCTGATTTTTTCTATCTCTCCGGGGGGGCAGCCGTGCATGGTCGAGAGTGTAACGCTGTTGACGATTTTGGCTGGAATCTCGATGTCCGCAAACTTGGGGAACTTTTCTTTCAAAACCTTCCTGATCTCGGCGATTTCCTTGGAAGCGTCCTGCAGCCGGTCCATGAAATGTACCATTGGGGGGCTCTGGATTCCCTTCAGGTCATAGCCTACGCTCATGTTGAAGACCGTCCCTAGGGGAACTTTGCCTTCAAAACCGAGGACCCTGTGAAGGATGTGGATCAATGCCCAGGCCTTGATATACTCCCACGCGGATTGGTCCAGCTTGAGCTCTTGGGAAAATTCCACGTTGTACCCCTCGTCCTCCATGTCGATACAGGGCCTGGGGATAGTCAGTTCATCCATAATCTGCACTGTTTTCAGCTCAATGAACCTTGCGCCGCACAGCCACGCGGAAACTATGTTCTGCGCCAGCTGGGTGTGGGGGCCAGCTCCCGGCCCAATCGGCGTTGCCATGTACTGCCCGAAGACATCCGGGTTGGCATAAGGGCCGTCTTTTTTTGGCGTGCAGAAAAGAGAGCGTTGGATCCCAAAGATGGACTGGTTCTCCTCAAGCTCGGTCAGAATCCAGTTTAGGAGCACTTCAAATGATTGGGGTTTCATGTCGTCCAAACTACCACTCTTTGGACTATGAATTGTCTGTATAAAAATCTTTTATCCTGCCCATGCCGTCACCCCCGACCAGATAAACTTTTAATTGTCTGCTTCAACAGGAATTCA
>JBFLWG010000033.1:0-11001 GCA_040757795.1 Hadarchaeota archaeon (SeqCode)
GATCGCTGGGCCACCCTATGGAGATCATGGACATGAGCTTCGCTCTGCAGGCGATGAGCGCCGTTTACCTAGCTCAGAACCGCGGGAAGCTCAAGCCGAAAGTTTATGAAGTTCCTGTAAACGTCGACAGGCGGGTGGCAGAGCTGAAGCTGCAATCAATGGGGGTCAGGCTTGAAAAACAGACGCCCGAGCAGCGAAAGTATCTTGAGTCCTGGCTGGAAGGGACATGATTACAAAAATTTAAGAGCCGCAGCCACAATGTGAATTTGGGAGGGTCAGCGCCCTTGGAAGGGCATGTTCAAATCATGACCCTTGAGGGGGTTCGTATGTAGATCCTATCATCATCCCCTCCCGCCTTCAGGTTTTCAATCGCGGCGGCAGCCCTTTTGCAAAGCAACTAAGCTGACTTCTTCGGCTCGCCGATTCTCAGCGACGCGTAGAAGCCGTGCTCCTTTGATGTCCCGAAGTTGACCCACATGCTCCTGTTCTCGTCTATCGTCACGCGGATGGAGTTTGGGTAGGGCTTCCCTTCAGGCCAGTCGACGTACCCGTTCGGGAGGACAAGCGAAAACGTGCCTTCCTTCACGGGGATGCTGACGGTGTAGGGTTCCTTCTCGGTTCTCTTGGAGACGACCCTCAGCCTTGTTGTGCTGCGCGTTTCTTTCGGCTTTTCGATACTTTCAACCATCTTTCTCACCTCCTTTCATAATCATGATGGGCGCGCCGGGACTCGAACCCGGATTTCCACCTAGCAACCGTACAGGTCCGCCGGAGTGGTGTCTTTTTGGACCACGCGCCAACAACTTTTTTATGGTACAAGGTGGAGATGTTATATGCCGGAGTGGTGTCTTATTTTTTTGATTCTTCACTTTCCCCTCCGAGCCTTTGGGTGGCCGGGGTATTTAAAGGAAAAAATTTGGCGCAATTACATCAAAAACAAGCTGGAATTTTAACTCAAGCGCTGGCCCTGAACCTCAAAATCGCGGCAACTCCCTTGAACGCAAGCTGCAGCTGCTTTCCCTCGTCCGTCTCTGTTGAGATGAACTCCACTCTCGTGCCGAACTTCTCGGAGAGGTCGAGCAAATCTCTCACCACATCTTTACTCTCGACGGTCACCAGCCTCGCCTCCCCGCAGCTCGGACACTTCCGCTCCGAAAGCACTCTCTCGTGCTGCGCGACATCGGCGACCACCTCCTGGAACTCATGCCCGCATGACTGGCACCTGTCCCTCACGATGCTCCGCCTGACGCTCTCGGAAATTAGGACTGCATCCACTGCACCGAGCTCCAGCGCGCGCTTGACCTCCTCCTCCCCGTAAACGGCAAGGCCCCTGCCAGAGACGAGCTCCTCGAGAAACTTCTGCATGACCTCCCTCTCCTTGACTATCTCGATGCCCTTCACAACCTCGCTCGACTTGTTGACCAGCTCCTTGATTCCCTGCTCATCCGTGTAGCCCGTGTCAAAAACCCCCGCTACTTTCTCGGCGATGTCGTCCCTCAGATAACCCTCCTTCAGAAAATCCTCCTTCGTCGGCCCCGGCCCGCCAACCAAGATTACCTTCAGATCAGGAATTTGTGAGAATATACTGTTCGCGGCCTCCCCCACCCGTGTCTTGTACTCGTCTACCGCTATCTCATGCAGGCGCTCGAAACGCCTCGCTGACTGCCCTCCCTTGCTGTGCTTCCCTGGCGCCCCCGAAGTGATCTTCCTCACCGCCTCGGCGTGCTTTCCCCTCAGGGTTCCGATGGTCGCCTCTTTCCCGTCTATGAGGAGGAGGCCGATCGTCTCCTTTATTTCGAGCATCTCCTCCAAAGGCTTGAGCACGAACTCCTGGTCGCAGCGGTACATCCTCGTGGTTATGGGCTCCGGCGGCTCCACCCAGTAGAGCTGGATGTCTGTGTAATCGTCCCTGCCGGCCACGTTGCCGGAGAATATCGCCATGCCGTGGGGCGGCGGCTTCCTGTTCGTCTCTGTGTAATTGCGAAGGAACTGGATGACCCGCTCAAGAGCCCCCAGGACGTTTTTCCTGGTGTTCTTTGACTTGATGTTGGACGCCGTCCCCTGCTCGTCCCTCAGCTGCTGCATGACTTTCGCCATGTCAAAGTCGGGCGGTATGTAGACTGTGATGAGCTCCGTCCCCCGCCCCCGAAAGCCCTTGAGGCTCTCAAGCAGCCTCTTAAATTGATAGACCGATTTAGCGTCTGCCGGCATTTTTACCAAAGCTAGTCCACCGACGCGGTTAATAACATGACTGCAAATAGTTCTGGGGATGGGTTTGAGGATAACGATAAATCTTGGAGGCTCGGTGTTCGCGCCTGAAAAACCTAAAGCGGAGGTCATCCAGAAGATGGCCGGCGCCGTCCGGGAGCTCAGGTCGCAAAAGCATGAGGTGCTGCTAGTGGTCGGGGGAGGGGGACCCGCGCGAGACTACATCAGGGAGGCAAGGAAGGTGAATGTTTCCAGAACAGATCTTGACAAGATAGGCATCGACGTCACGAGGCTGCATGCTCGAATGCTGATCACGGCTTTGGGTGCCGTGGCTGAGCCTGATCCTCCGACGACAGTGGAGGTCGCAGCTAGGGCAGCGATGACAAACAAGGTGCCGGTGATGGGCGGGACCACTCCGGGACAGACCACTGACGCTGTTGCCGCGGCACTGGCAAAGGTCAGCGGCTCAGAAATCCTGATTATTTTTTCCGACGTCGGCGCCGTTTTCACAAGGGACCCCAAGCTTGACCCGAAAGCAAGGAAAATTGAAAGGATGACTCCCAAGATGCTTGTCGACATGGTCGGTAGAGAAAAGCTGGAGCCCGGGATGCAGACAATCATCGACCCTGTGGCCGCTAGAGTCATCGAGCGTTACAAAATAAGGACGATTGTGCTCGGGGAGTCTGAGATAAATAGGCTGCCGCTGATATTGGCTGGTGCCGAACACAGCGGAACCGTGATAGAGGGATGATATGGAAGACCACAAGCACTGCATAGTATGCGGCAAGGCGACCGCGCCCGACAAGATAATCTGCTCGCCTTCGTGCGATCAACTGCTCAAGGAGCAGCAGAAGCGCATGAAAAAATCCAGGACAATAATGCTGGTGCTTTTCATTGTGATGTTCATGGTGATAATGCTCTCTTCAGTGCTCAGGGCGCCTTCAGCTTGAAATCAAGATAGTTACCGCTGGGTTCTGCAATGTGACAACTTCCACCTTGCGCCCCGCAACCTTCGTCTCCCTGACCACTTCCACATCCTCGGGCAGGAGTTTGATAGTCTTCCCGCCGGCTTCCAGGGTGGCTTCGCCTGCCGCCAGCTGCCTAGAAATCTTTTCTAGGTCGGCCTTCCCCAGAGCCTCGTTCACCAGCCTCGCGTCGCCCCTCAGCTTCGGCCCGAGCTTTGAGAAGTTGGGTACTATCGACACAACCCGCTCGGAAAGCTCTGGCGCCTTTGTGACAACGCTGAAATTCCTGATCTTCATTGTCTTGGCAACATCCTCCGAGATATCGCGCAGCCTCTCGGCCGTCTTCTTGTCCCTGGTATGTACCTCGAGAACGAGCAGCTCCTGGCTCAGCGCCATCTTCCTGCTGGACTTGAACTGCCTAATCTCGCTCACGAGAATGTTGAGCATCGTGCCCAGTGCCTCCGATTTCTCGTCTATGAACTTCTCATCGGCCTCCGGCCAGCCGGACAAATGTATGCTTTTTTGCCCGAACTCGCCTGCAAAGTATGTCTGGTAAACCTCCTCCGCGAAGTGGGGGACGAACGGGGCAAGAAGCTTCGCCGCCGTCAGTATCACCTTGTGAAGGACAAACCTCACGGCGTCAGCGCTCGCGTCCTTGCCATACAGCCGGTGCTTGACCTCCTCTATGTACATGTCGCAGAACTCGTGCCAGATGAAGTCCTGCGTCTCGCCTAGGGCCCGATTGAACTGGAAGTCCTCGAGCCATGCCGTGACATCCTTGACGAGCCTGTTCAGGCGGCTGAGCAACCAGAGGTCGGCTGGCCTGAACTCAAGCTTCCCTGACTCGAGCTTCCCCGCCCCAGACATGTGCGGCGCGGCGAAGCGGGTGGCATTCCAGAACTTCCTAATGAACCTGTGCCCGAATTCAACATCCTTCCAACTGAAGGGGACATCCGCCCCTGTAGACGCCCCGATGGCCGCCCACTGGCGAAGGGCGTCTGCGCCGTACTTCTCCCGCGCCTTGGTGCTGTCGACATAATTTCCAAGGGACTTGTGCATCGCTCGCCCGTCCGTCCCAAGGACCATCCCGTTCACGAGCACCGACCTGTATGGCGCCTCGCCGAGGAGCGCCAAGTGCCGTACCATCAAGTAGTAGTCCCAGGTCCTGATGATGTCCGTCCCGTTCGGCTGCAGGTCCGCCGGGAAGAGGCGGGGGTCCAACTCTGGCCACCCGGCGTGGGCCGCTATTGTTATCGAGCTGTCCATCCAGGTGTCCAGCACGTCATGCTCCGGCTCGAAGTCTTGCCCGCCGCACTTGGGGCACCTCTCTCCCATTGGCCTGTCCTTCACGGGGACTACCGGCAGCTGCATTTCATCAGCGACGATTGGCTCCTTGCAGCTGGAGCAGTACCATGCCGGGATCGGGGTGGCAAATATTCTCTGCCTCGAAATAACCCAGTCCCAATCCATAGACTTGACCCAGTCTGTGAAGCGCGTCAGCATGTGCTCTGGAACCCATCTGACCTTCTTGGCCTCCTCCAGCACCCGGCTGTTCATTTCAATCACCCGCATGAACCATTGAGGCCTTGAGAGGATCTCCACTGGAGTCTTGCACCTCCAGCAAACCCCGACGCTCTGCGACAGCTTCTCGCGGCTTTCCACCAGGCCGGCCTTCTCCAGGTCTTCCAGGATGGCCTTTTTGCTTTCCTCCACCGTCAGCCCCGCGTACTGCCTGGCTGCTTGGGTCATGCGCCCCCTCTCGTCCAGAAGCCTCACGACCGGCAGCTTGTGCCGCTTCACCCACCTGACGTCCGTCTTGTCCCCGAAAGTGCAGACCATCACGACGCCAGTTCCGAACTCAGGGTCGACCTCCGGGTCCTCTATAACCTCGACGACCTGTCCGAAAGGCGGGACCTCGACCTTCTTCCCAAGAAGCTCCCTCTGCCTTTCATCCTTGGGGTTGACCGCCACGACAACGCACGCGGGGAGGAACTCCGGCCTTGTGGTGGCTATGTTGACTGTGCCGCCACCGACAAGCTTGAACTTTATGTTGCTGAGAACCGTCTCCCTGTCGCCGTACTCCACCTCGGCATCGGCGATGGCTGTCTCGCACCTCGGGCACCAGTTGACAGGGTGCTCCCCCCGGTAAATCAACCCCTTCTTGTAGAGCTGCACGAAAGAGAGCTGGGTCTTCCCGTAGTAGCTGGGGTCCATCGTGCGGTACTCGGTTGACCAGTCTATCGAGAAAGCAAGGCTGTTCATCTCCTCCCTCATGTGGGCGATGTTCTCCTCGGTCAGCTTGACACAGAGCTCCCTGAACTTCTCTGCCGGAACGTCCCCCTTCCTGATGCCGTAGCGCTTCTCTACCTGCACCTCCGTGGGGAGGCCGTGGCAGTCCCAGCCCTGCGGGAAGAGGACATTGTACCCGCGCATCCTCTTGTAGCGTGCGACGATGTCGAAGTAGGTCCAGTTTAGAGCCGTGCCCATGTGAAATTCCCCGCTCGGATATGGCGGGGGAGTGTCAATAACGTAAGTCTGGCGGCTTTCGTCATCCCTGTCAAAGCTATGCACCCTCCACTCGCTCCACTTCTTCTGCCACTTGGGCTCGACTTTCAGCGGCTCGTAATCTTTCGGGACTTCCATTTCATCCTCTAAGGAAAATGCGGGCGAGACTTTAAATTGTTAGCCGTTGGCGGCCTCAATGTCTTTTGTACTGCGGGGCGGGAAGGGACTCTTCTATTTTTCTCAACATGCCTTTAGCGCCCATGTTCAGGCTCTTCAGTACCTCCCTTGCCTTGTTTTCTTTTGTGATCCTGATGTGTTCGGCGGAAAATTTTATCACGTCTGAGAGGTGGCGCTCGGGCTTGAAGTTTCTGTCTCCCCAGTCAAAAATTGCGCATATTTTTCCCGGCAGGTATCCTTTCTCATAATCCCCATATGTCCTTGTGACCCTGAGCTTGCTTTCGTCCGGCAAAATCGCTTCGTTTTTCTTTCTAAACAGAAGATCCGTCCCGTTCTCGGCTAAGCCAAAAAGACCCTCCGCAGCTAACAGGTGGATGCGGAAGCTCGGCCACCACTCCCTAAACCTTTCTTCCCAATCCAACAGTTTTGAACAGCCCTTCAAGGCGCCGGCAATCGTGAAAACGAACATGCCCCTCACGTCATGGCCCCTCTCTCTCAGCTCGCTCCGCGTCATGGCCATCATCTGCCCTAGCGAAACCCCGGTGGCAATCGTGTCACCCATGAACAAGAACCCGTTGTCAGGCAGGGCGTCGAAGTTGGTGTAAAAGACGTCCGCGCCGAACTCTCCGCCAGAGGTCCTGCGCCTCCTGACACCGACGAAACAGCGCGGGAGATACCTACTGAAAATTTGTTCAAAAGCTGTATCGAACTGGTAACCAAGGCTCCCTCTCAAGACAACTACCTCTCCGATTTGGCTGGTCCTGATTTTATTCAATTGCGGGAGCAAGGCCCAAGCAGTGCGCAGGAACTCCTTGCTGCACTCGAGCGAAAGGGTTCTAAGGGGCATGCCACAGACGAGCGGGTCGTAAAGAATGCTGTGGGCAGACGGCATGCAGACGATATGGGTTTCCTTGGGAAGGGATTCATGTTTGACCTTGTACAGCCCAAAATCTCCCGACCACTTCACCTTTTCAAGCTGCCCCAATTTATCCCTGATTTATTAGACGCGGGCTTTAATAACCCTCTTGAGCCGCGCATCATTTCCCCGGAAGTTCCGAAAATCTCACATCGAGACTATCATGGAAGTCTCAGTGTACTTGACTCCGCTCACGGCTTGTATCTTGCTGACCACAGCCTTGCCGAGGGCCTCCAAGTTTTCCGCCTCTATCCTAGCCACGATGTCAAATCTTCCAGTGGTGGCGGCGGCAAACTTGACGCCCGGGAGCTTTTTTATCTTCTCCTGAAGTTCCAAGGCCTTGCCGGGGTCTGTTCGGATGTAAACTATCGCCTGCATAAATCCACCTCCAGCCCTACTTTTGGCTCATCGCTTAAAAATGTGGATAGATGGACAAAAATGGGATGCTTGGTGGTGGAAAATTTTGGACCAAAGGCTTAAAGGCGTGGAATGGAACTTATTATAGTATGAGCATTCGCGCGCCGAAAAAGGTATCATTTGCATGTCAGAGGTGCGCCAGGTGTTGTGGGGACACTCCGCATCGAGGGCGAAGCGTGTACATGCTGGATGAGGAAGTAAAGTCGATCACGCAGACGACCGGCATGGGGACCCCCGAGTTTGCTCAGCAGATATCAGGGATGAACAGTTACAAGTACAAGATGAAGAAGCGCAACGGGAAGTGCGTCTTCCTGAAGGACGGAGCATGCAGGATCTACGGCGTGAGGCCGCTGGTCTGCCAGTTCTTCCCATTCGCCGTGAAGAAGTACAACGGGGACTTTATCTTTGAGATTTCTGACGACTGCCCTGGCATAGGTTTGGGCACCCACGTCGACCCGGAGCACTTCAACAGAATGGTAGGGATCGCGGCCAAGAAAATCCGCGATAGCTGAAGAAGCTTTTCATCCTTTGACTTCCGCCAACAGTATTCGTCTCGCTGGCCATCAGAGGACGAAGACCGCTGCGGCAAGGACAGTCGACCACATCCCCTCCTTTACAAGCGCTGTCTGGGTCATGTTTGTGGTCTTGACTATCTTTTTGGAGATCTTCCACATCTGCTTCCTCTGGTCCCAGCTCTTGTCTGGCTCGAACGGCAGGCCCAGAGCGCTCGCGAGCATCGAGGCCGCCAGGTCCTCGGCGTACTCGCCTGCCTCCTCGGCGGTCTGGCCGAATGCGTGGTGCTCGCTGATGTATCCGTAGGTGTTGGAGTCTGCCGGGATGGCGCAGCCTATGCTCGCCGAGATAAGCCGCCTCCTCTCGTCGCTGTCACATCTCGCGAAAACTCCGAAAAGGATCTGCCCGGCTCTTAGGTGGCTCAGGCCTTCCTCCTTTGTGATTATTTTGCAACCTGGCGGGATTATGCTGGAGACTGAAACGAGGTTGTATTTTGCTATCCCCGCATTCTCCAGCGCATATTCAAACGACCTCAGTTTGTCCCTGTGGTGGCCTACCCCGCGAGTGAAAAACATGTATCTCGGGACGAGGTTCATCTTATTTCCTCCTTGATTTCAAGCCAGCCTCAATCTTTAAACTTTTCCCCATCCCCAAAAACAATTTTACGGCAAGTCTTTTTTAGGGCCCGAGGCAATCAATATTGGTGCCATGGAACCAATTCCATACCTTGAGGAAGACGAGGAAGAAGAGGGGGAAGACTGGACTGAGAGCGTGCGGTTTGAGGTGGTCGATTTCATCCTTAGAAGATACGGCACGCTCCGGGCGCAGGACATCGCCAAGATACTGGGATGGCGTGTCAGGGACGTTAACGGCGCGCTCCAGAACCTCGAGAAGTGGGGGAAGGTAAAGCGCCTGAAGATGGGAAAAACCATGGCATGGACCTCGCTGGAAGAGCGGGGCCAGTCCCCGATGTACTACTGAGCATTTTTATTTCGGCCGCGACACCATCTAACTTGGTTGAATGGTCAAAATGGTTGACATCAGCGCAAAACCGGAGGTTGCCAGGGCGGCCACAGCCAGCGGGTTCATCCGTCTGAGGCCGGAGACTCTCAAAAAAATAAAGGACGGGAAGTTGCCGAAAGGGGATGTCATGGCGGTCGCGAAAACCGCGGCGGTGGTGGCGGTGAAGAAGACTCCAGAGCTCATCCCCCTCACACACCCGATCCCGATAACCGGAGTGGATGTGGAGCTCAAGCTTGAGAAGGGCGGCGTCCGGGCGACTGTCGAGGTGAAAAGCACCGGAAAAACAGGCGTGGAAATGGAGGCGCTGGCCGGGGTGTCGGCCGCCCTGCTGACCGTTTGGGACATGACCAAAGGAATGGAGAAGGACAAAAGTGGGCAGTACCCGACGACCGTCATCGATGGGATTAAGGTTCTGAGGAAGCTGAAAGGATGACGTACAAGAAACACCGCGCCGAGGCGCCCAAAAGCCTGGGGGTGGGAGTGATAGTCGTGAGCGACACCAGGTCTGCCGCCATGAGGAAGGGACAAGACATTGACATCTCTGGAAAAATAATTGAAACTGAAGCCAGGAAAACGGGCCACATTCCGCAAAGAGTTATAATCCCAGACGAAGCCGACGAGATCAAGAGCGCTGTGAAAAAGTTCCTGAATGATAAAAAAATCAACTCAATAATACTGACGGGCGGCACCGGGATGGCGAAGCGGGATGTCACGATCGAGACAGTACAGCCAATGTACGATAAGGAACTGCCTGGGTTTGGGGAAGCCCTGAGGCGGTTGGGTTACGAGCAGGTTGGCACTCCGGCCCTGCTGACGAGGGCTTCAGCGGGCCTGATCAAGAGAAAACCTGTCTTTTGCCTGCCAGGCGCACCGAACGCCGTCAAGACAGCGATGAAGCTGATACTCCCGGACCTGGCTCATGTCGCGAAGCACGCGCAGAGCTGATCACAAAACGGTTGTGGATGGTCTGATGTTTGAAACCGCTAGCTGCCGCTCTGGTTCTCTTGTTTGTGTTAAATTATTTCGTCCCGCTTTCATCAGCGCTTGAAGATTCAAGTGCAACGTTCTCATTTACCATCCCGCAAGGGGAAAACGCTCAGTCAGAGATTCAACATTCAATGACAAGCGGAAAACTCTGCTTATTAGGAAGTTTAGACAAAGTTTATAACAAAGGGATTGATTATGCGACGCGGTAGAATCGTGTTGCTTGCTGGCATAGTGTTGGCGAGCTTGGTTGCGGTGATTTTTTATTTGTTTATGCCATCTTACCAGACGCCGGAGCATCCAATCCCTGGTCTAATATCAGCAAAAGTATTTGATGGTGACCTTGGTCCTAGCGAAAACTACAGAAATGAAAATGTGATAATAATGTTTATGTCTGGCAGAGGTGTTTTTAGGTATGTCGGACACCCAACTCAAGGGTTAACTGTGGACGTAAGTAACGTCACGCGTGGCTGGGGACCATTTGTTGCAGACGTGAAAGGGCAGGAGAATTACGCACGAGGGTACGTTGAGGAGAACGGGTATTGGGTTGTGGGCGATGACGCATACATTTTTTGGAAATTGTATCTTCCCAACGTTACCGTGGCAGGGAGGCTTGA
The DNA here is from genome assembly GCA_040757795.1 of Hadarchaeota archaeon (SeqCode). GTDB lineage: Archaea > Hadarchaeota > Hadarchaeia > Hadarchaeales > Hadarchaeaceae > DYTO01. The sequence goes on from JBFLWG010000033.1 coordinate 10,326, forward strand.
AGAAAGTACAGCAGCATACCTATACTTATGGGGTGATAAAGATGATAATGCAACAAACGGTTACGGAACACTCTATGTCCCCACTTCGTTGCTTTGGAACGAAGGAGATAACCTAGAGCTAACTGTACAAACTTATTGGGATGGTAAATTGGCAGGCGGACATGTCAATGTGACATTGTATGGAGAAAACTAAGTTGAACGGTCGTTGAACTGCTATGGAACCGTGCCCATAATGGCTGGCAGTGTTGGTTCGATAAAACCTTAAATAACTGGCAGCCGAACTTTTCAAGGTGAGAGGCTGAAATGCAGAATATTGAAACCGCTAGCTGCCGCTCTGGTTCTCTTGTTTTTTTCAAATTATTTCGTCCCGCTTTCCTCGGCGCTTGAAAATTCAAGTCCCGCTTTCTCGTTCACGCTGTCCTTTTAAGAGCGCAGAACTGCTGCGCTGTTAGCTTTGTCTGTATTAGTTGCGACAATTCCACTGCAGCCTACCGCCGCACGAACAATTGAAAATTAACATTTAATCACGCAATCCAGTTAGTTCCAAAGAGCCGTATCGTCCCAGTGAAATTATCTTTTTGTGCCTTGAAGGTAAGCTTTAAATCATCCCCTTTATCCCATAACACTGCTTCAGGTTTATACCCAAACCCAAAACCGTTGGTGCTGCTGTTGTCGG
>JBFLWG010000034.1:0-10970 GCA_040757795.1 Hadarchaeota archaeon (SeqCode)
AAAAGTCCCGGATATCAGGCGGGTCAGGCCGACTGTCATACCGGAACTTGAAATTGAGGCTGGAAGGGACATGTATGCGCTCATTCGTGAACCCGAAAAACTGCACTTCCTCGGGAATCCCAAAGAGTACGATTGGGTCTTCAAGCGAAGCCTAGGCCTGTGAACAGAAAAAACATAGGCAAAAAAAATTATTAATAACCGCCCCTCAAGAAAAAGTACCATATCACAAAGTAAATTATTGCCCCGATAATCAAGTACAATACTAAATATTTCTTCCATTTCGCTTTATGACTTGCCGTAGGTTCCCTTGTTTGCCACGGAATCTTTTTGATTTTTTGGTTAATAAACAATTCGATTTGACTTGTTACGGACGTCTTCCAGAGTCACTTTAATTTCTTCGGCCTAAGGCCCGCTACCTGACCTTCAGCGCGTACTTCCCAGCTTTCGAGATGTTCAGCCGCTTCGCAATCTCCGAGTTCTCCGGGTCCATGACCACAACATACCCGGCCCAGTCGTCGGAAAGAGCCGTCTTGCCGCAATTGGGGCAGGTGCTCTTGGAGGTTATCAGCCCGCAGTTCTCGCATGCTTTCTCCTTCTTCTTCATGACTTGGCCTCCTTCTTCTCCTCCTTAATCCACTCAAGCTTCCCAAGGCCAGGTTGCCTCATCGTCAGCCCTATCTTCCCTCCCTTCCCTGACTTCATGCTCACGGTCACTACCCTGGCCCTGACCTTGTCACCCTCCTTCAGCGTCCGTTTGGACTCCTCGCCGGAGAGCGCCCCCCTTTTCTTGTCGTAACTCACGAAATCATCCATGACTTGTGAAACATGCACGAGGCCATCTATTGGACCTAGCCTGACGAAACCTCCAAAGTCTACAATCTCCACGACCTCGCCCAAAATGACCTCATTAATCTCGGGTTTGTAGACCAAAGCGTCGAAAGTCACGTCGTGGTAGCTGGCGCCGTCCCCCATCATTATCCTCCCTGTGCCTATGTTCTTGACCTCGGTCACGGCGAGAATGACGCCCGCGTCCTTGTCCGTTATGCCGTGGTAGCTCTTCCTCAGCAGGTCAATCACAACCTCATCCAGCTGCTCGCTGAACCTGTCCGGCGGGACTCTCACGATGTCATTAACGGTTATGATTTTGTACGCAGAACCACCTTCTTTCTAACCTCCACATTTATCTTTTCGGGCTTTTAAACTCTTGCTGAAGCTCATGAAAGGAAGACGACGATGATTAGCGACACTATCGACATCAGCTTGATCAGTATATTCAACGACGGCCCGGTCGTGTCCTTGAACGGGTCGCCGACTGTGTCGCCCGTGACTGCCGCCGCGTGCGTCGGCGTCCCTTTCCCGCCGAAGTTCCCAGCTTCCACATATTTCTTGGCGTTGTCCCAGGCCCCGCCGGCATTGGCCATCAACAGGGCCAGAATCAGCCCTATCAAGATGCTGCCGGCTAGGAAGCCGCCGAGAGCCGCCTTCCCCAGCACCAGGCCCACTCCGAGCGGCGCGGCCAGCGCCACTACCCCAGGCAGCACAAGCTCTCTTATTGCGCCTTTGGCGGCGATATCCACGCATCTCGCATAGTCTGGCTTTGCCTTGCCTTTCATCAGCCCCGGGATTTCCTTGAACTGCCTCCTGACTTCCGCGACCATCTTGTAAGCATTTCTACCGACCGCAAGAATTGTTATGGCGCAGAAAAACGCCACGACGCCGCCGCCTATGAAGAATCCTGCCACCACCGATGGGTTCAACAGGCTCAGAGTCGCCAGCTCCGTTGTTTCTAACGCGGGCGACGCGTCGACAAAACCTGCCACCTGAGCATATGTAACAAAAAGTGCCACTGCAGTAAGGGCCGCCGCACCTATGGCGAAGCCCTTGCAGATGGCCTTCGTCGTGTTGCCGACCGAGTCGAGTGAATCTGTTATTTTCCTCACCTTGGCGGGCATCTTCGACTGCTCGACTATGCCTCCAGCATTGTCAGCCACCGGGCCGTAGGCATCACCAGCCACAACAATCCCGGTGACGGAAAGCATCCCTACTCCGGCCAAACAAATCCCGTAAAATCCTGCGAGGCCGCCGCCGGTCGCTATGTAGGCGACAACTGTGGCTGCAGCCACTGATATTATCGGCAAAACAGTGCTGATCATACCGACAGAAAACCCGCTCAAAATATTTATCGCGGAGCCCGACTGCGCGGATTTCGCCACGAACTTTGAAGGGCTGTGGATGTTGTTTGTGAAGTAATCAGATGTTAGGCCGATGACGACTCCTGACACAAGGCCCGCGAGGATGGCCATGAACAGGCCAATCGCCGTCCCCTGCGCAAACATCTGGAGGGTTATGACGATGGCGCCTATCGCTGTAAGCACGCAGGCCACGATCGTGGCAGTGTTCAGGGCATAGCTTGGGTCCTTCCCCTTCCTGACGCGGACCGCCCCCGCGCTTATTATTGAAGCGAATATCCCGATGGCTGAAATCACGAGCGGCAGAATCACTCCGCTGTTGCCGAAAACAGCTAGACCTACAATCATCGCCGCGACGATGCTCGCAACATAAGACTCGAACAAATCGGCGCCCATCCCGGCTACATCACCCACGTTGTCCCCAACGTTGTCGGCAATCACGGCCGGATTTCTCGGGTCATCCTCTGGTATGCCTGACTCAACCTTCCCGACAAGGTCGGCGCCGACGTCGGCGGTTTTGGTGAAAATCCCCCCGCCCACGCGCGCGAAAAGGGCCACCGCGCTTGCGCCGAAACTGTACGGCAGGATGAGCGTCGGGTTGTTAAGCCAAGAGAAGCACAAAAATACACCGATCAGCCCTATACCCACCACAGACATCCCCATCACGAGCCCACCTCGGAAGGCAACGTTCAAAGCCTTGCCGATGCCGGATATCGCGGCGTTTGCGGTCCTGGAGTTCGCCCTCAGCGCAACATGCATGCCTATGAAGCCGGCCGCCGTGGAAGAGAGCGCCCCTCCAAGAAAAACCACCGAGGCCTGCCAGCCCCAGTTTGGAGCAAAAAACAGGAGGACTGAAATTGCGATCATGACGGCCCAGATTGTGGTGTATTGCCTCTTGAGGTAGGCTGTCCCCCCCTCATAGATTGCGCTGGCTATTTCCCTCATTCTCGGGGAACCCGGACTCTCTTTCAGCACTAGCTTTGCCGCCACTCCGGCCAAAGCAAGCGCCGCAAGCCCGGATATTGGAGCAAGTAGTTCGATTGTCACTTGACTACCTCACTTCTCCATCTAGTGCAAGATGGGATTTCTGTCGTAAATACATTACAGGAACTCCTTTTGCCCTGAGCTTCTTCCGGAGGTCCATGTCGGTGGTCCCTACGACTGAGTTGTCCCGCGAGGCGAGCTCAACTATTGCATCGTCTGCGATTTTGTCTATTTCAACCACGGCGGCATCTTTCGCCGCCTGCAACCCCAGCCTTGCGGCGGCCCTCTCCTTCGGGGCGCCCTCATTTGAAATTTTCTCAAGCTCTGATATCACGGGCCTTGGGACAACAACCTCGTGCCGCTGCTCGATCAGCCGTTCGATCTCTTTTTTTATGTCCACTTTGAAAATTCCTGGGATCATCAGGAAGCTCGAGTCCAAAATTACTTTGAGCTTCACAAAATCGTCCCGTAACCTATCAGGCGCCATCTGTTGGCGACCCTTCGGCTGATGGCGGCCCGCGCTCCCTTCTCGGCGCAGACGGGAGTCTTCAGGGCCACCTTCGCCCTTGCACCCCTTGCGCTGGTGATGGTCGCCACCCTGCTCGAAGTCCCGACGTTGATCATCAGGGGCTCCCCGGTTGAAAGAGGCTTGACCTCGAGCTCTTTTGGCAGCCCGACAACCCGATCCATCAGGTGGACCTCCAGCTCCAATGAATCTGTGACATCTGGGAGCGTGCCCGGCCTTCCCAGGATGGACCCCACCAGTGAGTCTGCCTTGGCTATTGAAGGGTCGAGCAAAGTCCCAATGCCGATAAGCCCCCCTGGCAGCGCCTCCTCGATCTTGGAGTCCATGGCGTGGAGACTGACTATTTTTGTCCGGAGATACTGCCAGCCTGTCCTCCCCTCTCTCGTCACGCTTATCCCCGGCTTCAGCTCAACCTCCTCCCCGACCCTCAGTTTTCCCTGCTGGATGCTTCCGCCCACTACCCCTCCGGATAATTTTTCGGGGATGGTCCCGGGCCTGTTGATGTCGAAGGACCGAGCCACGTGCATCCTGAGAGGCTTCGAAAGGTCCCGCTGCGGGGTCGGGATCACCTTTTCGATTGTTTCTATGAGCTTGTCGATGTTGGCCTTGTGGACGGCTGAAATCGGGATGATTGGCGCCTCGCTGAACTGAGTACCCGAAAGGAACTCCTTTATCTGGTTGTAGTTCTCGACCGCCTTCTCCCTCGGGACCAGGTCGACCTTGTTCTGCACCACGACCAAGTTCTTTATCCCGATTATCTGGAGGGCGACGACGTGCTCTTTTGTCTGAGGCTGCGGGCATTGCTCGTTGGCCGCGACCACGAGGACGGCGCCGTCCATGATTGCCGCGCCCGAAATCATCGTGGCCATCAGCATCTCGTGGCCGGGAGCGTCGACGAAAGAGACCCTGCGGATGAACTCGGCCTGCCCCCCACAGTAGTGGCATTTCTCCTTTGTTGTGTACCGGTTACATTCCGGGCACTTGTAGAAAGAGGCGTCCGCGTATCCCAACCTTATCGTTATGCCCCTCTTAATCTCCTCGCTGTGGGTGTCGGTCCAGACCCCCGACAGCGCCTCCGTGAGGGTGGTCTTGCCGTGGTCAATGTGGCCGATGAGGCCTATGTTGACTACCGCCTGCGCCGTTTTTACCACCGCGATAATATACCCCCTCAACGTAAAAATGGCTCCGAAAGATTGGGAAATTTTCCGCGTTCTGGTGGCTCAGGCCTTCTTCTCAGCCTTTTCCTTCGGCGGGAAAATTTCTTGGAGCGGCTTCTCCCCCTTCTTGACGACCCGGGTGTTTACCTGTACGATGGACTCGGAAATCTGCGAGCCCCTGATTCGCCTCCGGCGCCTCTCCCCTTTCTCCTTGGCCCTGAAGCCCAAACCGCCCGAGAGAAGGACGCTCGTCCGGCCCGACCCGCCTATGTCCGGCCTCATCGGGAAGCCATCCTTGTCTGTGCCGCCTGTTATCTGGAGCTCATACCCTGCCAGAGCCAGCGCAGCCCCGTCAACCTTGTCGCCTATCCTCAGGCCGACCAGCTTGCGGGCCTCCGGCTCTTTCACTTCAACCTGGTAGCTCTTACCTGCCTCGGGGTCCGAAATCACCACTTTGAACGGCGTACCCTCACCATCCTGCCTTGAAGCACCCCAACTTCACCAACCGCCCATAAAACCCTATCGCCGCCTTTTCAGAGAATAAATCGTGAACGATTGTTTGGGCAGGAAATCATGCGCGGCCTCCAGCCTGTACCCGGCTTTTTTCATCTCACCCACGACTATTTCTTGGGGAACGTAGTGACCGCGCTTTATCCTGAATTTCCCAACCCGCTGGTAACACAAAATGCCGGGGCTTTTGTATTCCACTATTGCAACCCTTCCATCTGACTTCAAAAGGACGGCCAGTTTTCTGAAGTATCCTGTCCTGTCTGGCAAATGATGGTAAACATTTCTCAGGAAAATCAGGTGCAGGCTCTTCTTCGGCAGGTGCAGCTTGTCCTCCTCCGCTAGTACAGTTTCAAGGTTGCGAAGCCCCTTCTTCCCCGCAATTTTCTCGATAAATTTCAGAAACCCGGCGTTAGTGTCAACCGCGTAAACTTTTCCTTTTTTCCCGACGGCATTTGCAAACCTGATAGAAAAATAACCACCGCCAGCTCCAACGTCCGCCACATTCCATCCAGGCCGCAAAGATAGCGCTTCCAAAATCTCGTCTGGCTTGCTCTTGGGGTCGGAAGCCTTCCTGTTGAACAGTCTGGGTCTCGGGTGGATCATTTTTATGCCCGGGTCACATTATCCCGTAAGTCGGGTCCTCTCGCTGCTTGATAGCGATAATCTCGTCCAGCACAGCGAGCTCGTCCCCTGAAAGCATTTCCTTCAAATCCCGCTTGAGTGCCAGCACATGGTCCCTGGGAACATCAGTGTAAATTACGTCCCCCTCGTTGATGTTTCTCCCAACAATCCCGCCGTTGATAGAAACGGCAAGATCGTCCCCGATCCTGGCCTCCGAGATGGACTTCTTCTCCCTCTGCATCTCCTTGACGTCCCCAATCGCCTTTCCCTCCATGCTCATCAGGGGGGCCTTTGACTTCAGCACCCCTCCCAGGACTGAGACCCCGACTATCGCGGGGTGGCTCCTCCTGAACACATAACCCTGCTTCACGGCAACCTTGGCCGCCCTGACATAAGCCTCCAGTCGTCCGGCCCTCACCTCCTCCCGCTTGGCCTTGAGCCATGCCTCATAATCCTCCACGAGCCTGTAGATTATTTTCTCCTGGATGATTGGGACGCCCTTGCTCTCGGCCTCAGCTTTGGCGTCCGGTAGCACTCCGACGTTGAACGCGAGGACGACCCCTATAAGAGGGTCGCTTTTCGCGGCGCTCTCGGCTTCCACAACGTCCCTCCTTGACACATCGCCGATGTCCGCCCGCCTGATCGTTATGTTTTTGGACCTGAGCTGCCCCTCTATCGCTTCTAGAGAGCCGAGGGCATCGGCCTTGACAACGACCCCGCTCGCGTCAGTGCTTATCCTCACCCTGTCAAGCTCCTGCTGCATTTCCCTCCAGAGCCTCTCGCTTTCCATGACGTCCTTTATCACAAGAAGCGGCGCGCCTGCCACCGCGCCCTCAAGTTCAGGCGCGGATATTTTAACCCCAGCGGCTGCGCGCACCTTGTCGGCATGACTGAACTTGTCCTCAGGGTCCCTCATCTCATCCATGGGCTTCGGCCTAAGTATCGCCCTGACTTTCGACACGATTATTTTCTCTAGCCCGCCAACAGCTATGACATCCCCCGTCGAAAGCACCCCGTCATAAATTATCACGTCCAAAGTTTTGCCAAGGCCCGGCTCCTCCTTGACCTCCAGCACCGTCCCCATCGCCGGCTTTGAAACCTCCACCTTCAGCTGCTCCTCAAGAAATCTCTGGGCCAACCCGGAAAGTACGGTCAGGACCTCGGCGATCCCTTCCCCCGTCTTCGCGCTCGCCGGCACTATGCTGACCTGTTTCCTGAAGTCTGTGACACGATCAAATCGCTCCGACTCGAAGCCCAGCTCGTAGAGCTTGCCGACCACAGCGTAAATTTTTTCGTCAAGCATCACCTGGACGGCCGGCCGCTGCTTGGGGAAGGAATCGAGGAAAAACTCCTTTTGGTGGGGCTGCCATCCAGAAATCAAATCCACCTTGTTCGCTATCACCATGAATGGGGTCTTGTAATTCTTGAGGATGTTCAGAGACTCGAGGGTCTGTGGCATGAAGCCCTCGTTGACGTCGACCACCAGCGCCGCAATGTCGGCGAGCGCCCCTCCCCTCTTGCGAAGGTTTGTGAACGCCTCGTGCCCCGGGGTGTCTATGAAGAGGAGCCCAGGGAGCTTCAGCTGTATCCTGAACTTTTCTAGGAGGCCGCCGCAGATTTTTTTCACTGCGTCCACCGGGACTTCGCTCGCCCCCACATGCTGGGTTATGGCCCCTGCCTCCCTGTCAGCCACGGCGGTGCCCCTGATCCTGTCAAGAAGCGAGGTTTTTCCGTGGTCGACGTGACCCAGCACCGCAATCAACGGCTGTCTGACCCTGTCCATGTTTCAACCCCAAGTTAATGGTGAGACATCTAATTTAAGCTAACATCGGCGTTAATGCTTGAAAAAAATCTCCAGCTCACGCTTTGCGCTTTCAGGGGAGTCCGACGCGTGGACGATGTTCTTCCTTATGATAGTGTTTATTATGTCGCGCCCGAAATCCCCACGGATTGTTCCATGAGGGGCCGCCGCGGGGTTCGTGGGGCCTATGAGGGCTCTCACCTTGGAGATTGCCCCCTCGCCATCAACCTTCATCACCACCACCTCCCCAGAAAGCACGTGCACCACCAGCGCTTCGAAGAAGTCCTTCCCTTTGTGGACTGAGTAGAGCTCCTCGGCGAGCCTGCGGTTCAGCCGGAGCCGGCGCGCGGACACCACTTTCAGCCCGGCCTTCTCCAGCCTTTTAACGACCTCCTCCGTAACGCCCTTGGCCACTCCGTCAGGTTTCACCATGACAAATGTCTGCTCTTTCAAGACCATCACACAAAAATTTGATTGTGGGATTTAAATTGCGCGCTCAGGCCTTGCCCCTCATCTTCCTGTAGCGCTCCGTCCACCTGACCTCATGGGCCTTCCGCCCAAGCTTCATGTTACGCTCGCACTTCCCGGAGCAGAAAAACTGGACTGTCCCGTCGTTCATCACAAACATGAGCCCTGTCCCCGGCTCTATCCTCCCGCCGCAGAAAGAACACTTTTTAGCGACCGGCATTCACGGCACCCTGATCTCCCTGGCTTCCCGCTCTGTCTCGCGCAGCATCAGCATGTCCCCCACCTTGACCGGGCCCTTGACGTTCCTGGTTATTATCCTGCCCTTGTCCCTACCTTCTAGCACCCTGCATTTTACTTGGAGTATCTCGCCAGTCACCCCGGTCCTGGCCCTGATTTCTATTACCTCTGCAGGAAAGCCGCTTACCTCTTCCTCTGGCATCTGCTCACTTCTTAAGAGCTTTTACCTGTTCCACTATTTCATTGACGGTTTCCGCGGCCTCTCCGCCTTCAGCGATGGCTATTGCCGCAGACCCCACCTCTATCCCAGCGGCGACGCCGAGCTCGCGCTTGCTGGGCACGTAGATATAGGGGACTGCCTTCTCGTCGCACAGCGCCGGCAGGTGGGCCACTACCTCTGGTGGCTCAACGTCCTCGGCCATCACGACGAGCGCCGCCTGTTTCCGCTCAACCGCCTTCGTGACTTCGTTGGTGCCCCGCCTGAGCTTACCTGTGTCTCTCGCTTTCTCCACTGCCCCGTAGACCTTCTCCGAAAGCTCCTTCGGGACCTCGAAGCGCACGTAAATTGGCTTTGCCACTTTTGCACCTCCTTCATTTCACCTGATCAATCACCGGTGTTGGCTGTAAGGGGATAGTCTTGAGAGGATAAAAAGCATGACGGTTTTGGGATTTCGCCAAACATTTTTTACAGGAGGAATTTTTCAAATCCGTTCGCAGGAAACCTTATTTGAAAAAAGCGCTGCATGGCGCGGGCGCGCCAGGAGTCGAACCCAGATTTCCACCTAGCGACCGCACCGGTCCGCCGGAGTGGTGTCTTCTCCATTAGACCACGCGCCCACAACTTTTTAGAGGACAAAGTGAGAGATTATTTGCCGGAGTGGTGTCTTTTTTTGATTTCTCACTTCCCTGCCGGAGCTTTGGGCGGCGGGGCTATTTAAAGGAAAAAATCCTCGAATATCGTTATAAAGTTGCGAGAAAATCTGGTTCTGAGACCGATGTCGTTAACCCCTACAAAGTTTATCTGGATGGACGGGAAGTTCGTCCCTTGGACCAAAGCAAAAGTCCACCTGCTCACTCACACCTTACACTATGGAATGGGGGTCTTCGAGGGGATAAGGTGTTACAAGACGACTAGGGGCCCGGCGGTATTCAGACTGAAGGACCACATGAAGCGGCTCGAGAACTCTGCAAAAGTCGTCGGGATGAAGCTGCCCTATTCCGTAGATAGGTTGACGCAGGCGACAAGGGAGACCATAAGAAAAAATAAGATTGAAGAGTGCTACATCCGCCCGATTGCTTTCTATGGCTACGGGGTGATGGGACTGAATCCAAAAGGGGCGAAGGTGAACGTCGCAATAGCTGTCTGGCCCTGGGGCACTTACCTTGGGGAGGAAGGGCTGGAAAACGGCATCAAGGCAAAGATATCCCCCTGGCGTAGGATTCACAAGAGCATCCTCCCGCCGCACGCGAAGGTGGTGGCCAATTACGCGAACTCCATACTAGCAAAGGTCGATGCCCTGAAATCTGGTTATGACGAGGCAATTCTGCTCAACATGGACGGGAAAATAGCTGAAGGGCCAGGGGAGAACCTTTTTATAGTGAAGGGCAGAAAGCTGATGACGCCGCCCCTGTCTTCCGGGGCTCTTGGAGGTATCACGCGGGATTCAATAATAAAAATCGCCGGGGACGAAGGAGTAAAGTTTTTGGAGAAAGATTTCACGCCTAAGGAACTTTTCTCTGCCGACGAGGCCTTCTTCACAGGGACTGCTGCCGAGGTGACGCCGATAAGGAAAGTCGATGGGAAAACAATCGGGAGCGGGAAGAGGGGACCGATTACCGAGAAGCTTCAGCGGATATTTTTCGACGCCGTCCGCGGGAAGGAACGGGAATACGAGAAGTGGCTAGACTATGTGAAGTGAACAGTCAGGTCCCAACAAGTCTTTCCAAAAACACTTTCACTTCACCAACATCCCTCAAGAAGAACTTTGCGTGGGATTTCTTCCGCTTTTTTGAAAGCAAGACAGTTATCCCTTTGTCCTTCAGAGCCGAAAATGCGTCTTCATCTGTTTGGTCGTCGCCGAAGTATAGTGGAATGAGCTTCTTTTTTGGGTCCACAACGTTAATGATCCAGAGAACAGCCCGCCCCTTGTCCCACTCTACGTTCGGTCTTATCTCAAAAACTTTCTTGCCAGTGGTAACCTTGACCATCCCCAAACGCACGTAATGTTTTACTACGCCCCTGAAGGCCCCTTTCAATACCTCGATTTTTCTCTGTGAAACCAGCCTGTAGTGAACGCTGGCTGTCACACCTTTATCTTCGATGATGGCGCCCTCAATCCCTCTTAACCTAATTTTCAATTCACGACAAATTCTGTGTATGGTCGGGCGCATGCGTTCGGCCTGCGACATCACCAGACGTGTTTTTGGGCCACTTATTTCAAGCCCATGGTTCCCCACGTAATAAATCCCTGCCAGCC
>JBFLWG010000035.1:0-10926 GCA_040757795.1 Hadarchaeota archaeon (SeqCode)
TAAGGTGCGGGGCTTAGGACCCCGTGGCGAAGGCCTTCGTGGGTTCGAATCCCACCCCCTGCACCATCCCAAATATTCTAAGCAAAAACAGTCGAGTTTTCGACCAAAACCCCACACCCTCGCCTCGCGCGCGAAAACTCTTTAAAGGAGAGTATGTAGAACACTTGGGAGGTGAAGAAATGCAACAACCAGCGCCAACGAGAACAATCACCCTGAACGACCTCTTGAACATGCCTGGGGTCTTCCTAGGGCTAGCAGCTATTTTGGTCATGGCGGGCAGTGCAGCTATGTCGTACTTCGAAGGCGTGCTATATGCCCTTCTGGTCATGGCGGGCAGCGCTGTGTTATCCGTGGTAAGAATAGGCATCCCTGCCCTGAACTCGCTATTGCCGGTTGGCGGCGTCTCCACTGCGAGCGGAATGTTTTTGATCATCGTCTTTGGAGGGGCAATCGGAAGGGGAGTAAATGCCTGGCAAAACTGGATTATGGTTGTGTCCGGGTTCATCTGCCTCTTCGCGGCGTTCTTGACACTAAGAGCTCGAAAGTAAAAAACCAACATAGACACCTGGCCAAAAATCTGCCAGGTGCTTAATTTTTTATTTCACTCGGGCATAGGTAGGACTCGTAGATGCCGCCTCTACTCGGAAATTCCGTTCAAGACATGTTTTCCTGAGCTATCGCCCTTCCGCCGTACTCATCGTAAATAGTCACGGAAACCCTGCTATCAACCTGTACAAGATCAAACCTCATGAACTCGCTGGCGTAGTTGTCGTTCAGCTCCGCCTCAAAGGCCTCCGGATCAGCCACTCCCTGGGCCTCATCATAAACTTGGTGGGCGACCTTGTACAACCGCCCATAGCGCGGGACCACTCCAGCACCAAGTTTTAGCCCGAAAGCCTTGGTCCCGCTCAGGTGCTCGAGGCTGGCGTCAAGGTAGCCCCACGCCTGAAGCCCTCCGTCCGGCAGCCAGCTCAGCAAAAGGGTGTTTTCCGCGCTCAAGGGGACCTTAATCTCCTTGAAGTTTGAATAGCTCCAGCCCGCGGATATCCTCTCGTTGAAATAGTTTCTGACGCGCGACTCTACGCCCGTCTTTGTCTCGCCCCTCCTGCCCGCCTCGTACATCGCTGCGGATACAGCCGTCGTGAGGGCTTCATTTGCCTCGGTCTCCACGCTGGCTGCCGTGGCCTTGGTGGTGTCTATGGCGACTGCTTGGTGGAAGCTTGACAGCTGTCTCTGGTACCCCTCCTCAAAAGTGTTGAGCGCCACTATTGACGTGAGAAACACGAACACAGTGAAGACAGCGAGAGTCGCAGCCGCTCCCCTTTCATCGGCTCTCAATCCATCACCTACCTACGACCACCCGGGCGTTGACTTTGGCAACCCTGTTCTCGCCCGCTTCCGCGACTATTATCGTAACGGTCCCTGAGAACGTGAACTGAATGGCCCCTGGCTGGCCGGCATATGATTGTGTCCAGGATAAATTGTCTTTCGTCAGCTGCACCATGACTTTGTGGTCTTGGGGAGCCAGATAAGCAAGGATGTTGTCAATCCTCGCTCTCAGGTAGTTCTCTGGCACCACAGTTTCTCCCAGCCCGAGCAGGTTCTCCGCCACGGCGCTGAAATATGTGAGGGAGTAGTTCTCCACCTGCCCAAGCTCAAGGGTTCTGTAGAGGTACTCCGCCTTAAGCTGGAGCTGGCGATCGGCAGCTGACACCACTGCGTCCAGCCTGTAGGCGTGGAGCAACGTGCCCGCAAAAACCATGATCAAAAGCATGAAGGCGATCGCAAGTATGTCGCTTACTCCTCTCTCTTCCTGCCTCAGACCCGCCATACTTTCAACTCCATTTTCCCCGCCTCGAAGCGGTAGTTGTCAAAGACGGAAACCGGAATGGAAATTGTCGAAACGGCCTTTTGGGCGGGTGGTGCCGAGCCATAAGGCCCAAGGGCGCGCTCGGCCCCTGCCAAGTACTTCAGGGCCAGCTGGAACTCAAAGTTCTCTCCGCCAATCTCCTGCTTAAACTGCATAGACTGGACCTTGCCGGGGTCCACAACATACTCCCTTACGCTTGACCCCTGCCGGTAGGCCAGCGTCTCAAGAGCCAGATGGTTGGCGATGCTGGAAGAAGCGTCAACCAGGCCGGCTACACCCAAGTTAGTCTTGTACTGGCTGTAGGCGGAGGCCAGGAGGGCGATGAACGTTATCACGAGAAGGGCGGACAGCACCGCCTTGAATATCCTTACGAGATCCGTGAGACCACCACCTTGTTTTCCTGCACAGTTATGGAAAGGGTGTGAGCGCCCGAACCCAGCTGCGGCGAGTTATCTGAGAACCTCAGCCCGAGCAGGTTTGCCTGGAAGCCGCGGTTGTCGATGAAAATTTGGTTATCAAAAAAGCGCATCTGGTAGCCGCCCGGGATGCTTATCTCAACAAGCCTAGACCCACCTGATATAGCCACGAACTCCGACTCTGCCGCAACCTTCATGGCGGCCTCGGTGGCCGCCCTGTCCCTCGTGACGGCTTGGAAGACCCCATAACCGATGGCGCCTATTGAGACCACAAAAGAAGCCATTATCACAAGGCCAAGCGTCCGCAGGGCTGGCATGTTATCTACGTTACTGTTAGTTCCAAATATGCTGTTTTTTCAGTGTCGGTGCTTGTGCCGCGAATTGTGATAGTTGATGTTCCCAAGCCCGCGGTGTTGTCAACTCTCACAGTCATTGTAGAGCCAAAGTTTGGTTTGTCGCTGCTTGTGGAGAAGCTGATGTTAACTCCCGTGGGCGCCCCTGTATAGCTGAGTGAAACACTTTTATCGTAGGTACTTATGCTTTCAACAGTCACTGTTATTGTCCTTGTGTTTTCACCACTCGCGGGCCGCCCAAGAGTGGCAGCAAGAGTGCTTTGTCCGTCCAGATAAACGTTGAAAGACAGCAACGATGTGGTGCCCTTCCCTGCCCAAGTGTAAACGCCGTAACCGACACCTATACCTATCACGAGCAGCACTATTCCCGCGAATATCTTCATCGCGAGCGGCTCGACGCCTTTCTGGTCCAACATCGTCATACGCCTCCTACTGTCACCATCCCTAGTAGAAAGCTCGTGGCGGTAAATATAGCTGTCGAAACCAGGGTGGACTTCATTACCGCCGACCAGAGCTCCACCTTGTCCCCCGACGCCTTGATGCTCGCGATGTACCTTGCGATAATTATAGACAGGATCATGGCCGTGGCCCCCATCACCAGCCTAAGGATTGCGAGCTCTCCTGCCCCCATCACCCCAAGCAAAAACGGTATCCCGACCACGCCTGCGACGGCCGTCTTTGCTGCGATTGTAAACCTCATCCCAGACATGAAGTCCATCACCCAGACCGACATCGCGCACACTACTGGGATCAAAACCACTGCCACGAGCCAGAGGTTCCCCATCGCCTCGTCTATCCTCTCCCTGAACCTTCGCTCGACCCTGTGGAGGGTGCCAAGGAGCTCCGCCGCCATCATGCATGCCCGGCCGGCCGCAGCCTCGCTCCCCGTCCTGACGCGCGAGATTATCTTGAGGAAGCTTTCTATGAGAGGGTTGTGTCTCCTCCCCCCGCTGAAAATCGCCTCGTGGAGGCCTATGCCCATCCGCTCCATCTTCATTGAAGCCTCCTTGAGCTCTCCAGAGAGGGGGGAGCCCTCCATCATGACGGAAGCATCTGTCATCGCCTGGGCTGCCGGCTTCCCGTCCAACATTCGGGAGCCCATGGTGTTCAAGGCATTGCCCCAATCTGTAAGCTTCCGGCGCTCCTCGTCCCTTATCTTGGCCCGGCTTGATGATGCCAGGTAGGCGTGGACAGCTATAGCCGCGGCGGCCGCCCAAATAAGCCAGAATGTGGACAGGCTCATGGCAATCAACCCGAGCACCCCGGACGTCACCCCTAACAGGTGAAGAACTCCCGGCCAGGCGAGCGCCGAGAAGACGAGAACAGGCGGGAGCCAGCTGGGCAGAAGTTTCCTAAAGACAGATACCTTCCCCTTCGGAGGTAGCCTTGGGTCGTCTTCCGGGATTTCGGGCGGCTGTATCGTGACGGGACGGCGCCCCCCCATGTAAAGCGTGAACAGGAAGAACGCCATGACAAGGGCCGCCGACATCCCTATGAAGAACTTGATGTCGACCAGCTGCATCCCGATTATAGTGAAAACGGGGGAGAGGCCCACTGTGCCTATGATGGCGAGGGAGCCGAACGTCAGGAATGCAAGAGTGGGCATGACAAGGCCGTTGAGCCTCCGCGTCAGCTGCTCCTCCGCGCCTTCAAGGACTCTAGCCGGGGCCTTTGATACGTCCGCAATCCTGGCCGCCTCCTCCTTCGTCCCGGTGGATCTCAAGATGTCGAAGACCGCCTGGCGGGTGCTCTCGTCAAGCCGTCCCCACTCGTTCGCCACCACGGTTAGAAGGTGCCTGACCGTCTCATACTTCCTGCGCTCGTCCATCTCGAGCAGGCCCTTTTGCAGATCCTCTGCCAGCTTTCCCTCGCTCGTGTCCGCCGCGTAAACTGTGGCGCCCCTGATGTCCGGGCGGTGGTGGAGGGAGAAGCTCAGCAGCATTATTGTGTTGATAGCCTTCCCCTGTGCCTCGCTTCTGAGGGAGGCGGCGCGGGATGACGGGTACGACTGGAAAAGCATCATGCCGAGCCCGCCCATCAGCAGGGACAGCAGCGGCAGGTAGAGCAGGCCCAAGATGTCGCCGCCCAGCAAGACCAAGACCAACCAGATTAGAAGGAGAGGTAGGGCGGGGACAAGGATGGCAAAAAACATTCCCGACGTGAACTCCTTCGGTGTGACCCTTAGCCCGGCCTCCTTCATGGCGCGGACCGTCTGGTCGCTTAGCTTGGGCTGCCCGACGATGCCCCCGAAGACTCGGCCCGCCATCCCGCAGAACTTCTCGTAGAAGCTTCTTTCGCTGGGGCCAGCTATTTTTTCAAGCGCGAGCTTCACGTCGCTTGGGACTGGAAACTCCTTCGGCAGCTTCTTCAGGGTCTTTTCAGCCAAGCCCGCCAGTCCTCCAGGACCCTCTTGTAATCTGGCGCATTTCTCTTGAGGGAAGAAAAGTAGACTCCGTACGCCCTGCTGACGAATGGAAGCTCCAGGTAGCTCGATTTGCCCGTCTTCCTAGCCATCATCAAAAGGTCGGACTTGATGCGGGCTTCAACCAGAATGCTCTTCAGGAAATCATCCTCGGCTATGCCAAGCCTCCTGCACAGGGTTGGTATCAGCAGGCTGCCGCCCTTCTCGGGTGAGAGAAAGTCCACAGACCTGGCAACCTTCATCACGTCAAGCTTGGAGAGGTCGGCTGAATTCAGGCGCTTCACGAGCCCGCTGCCGCCCTTGAGGAAGTTTTTCGGCTGCAAAATATCATGCGCCCTGTCGTCGACGAAAAGCTCTGTGTACTCCGGCGCCTCCTTCCAGTCCTTCAGGACCTCGGCCACCTCTACTATCCTCCTCACAGCGCCGGACTTTGTGTTGAAGCGGCCTGTGCTCACGACCAGGTCAACATACTTGAACGCCGCCTCGTGCAGCCCCATGATGTGGACGACGAGGTCGAACATCTCCTTCTTGCTCCTCGCGTGGAAGCTCGCCACGACCGGCTGGGAGCCCTGCCTGGCCGCGGCCCCCAGCGCAGCTCTGACGGCCTCTGCAGCCCTGACCTCCGTGATCAGCCAGTAGCTGGCTCCGCCTCTCAGGAAGGCGTTCACCTGTTTCCCGAGGTGCTCCGGGTCGGAAACCCTGACGTTCGCCAACTTGTAGCCCTGCGCGACAAAATCTTCAGTATGCAGCTCCTCCGTGTCCTGAAATGCAACAATCCTGTTCTGCTGGCCTATCTCGGGAATGTAGGTTTCCACCTGGGAGGTTTTTGCCGACCCCATTTCCCCGATGACGAACGCGCTTGCCCCAAGCCTGAGAAGGTTCCCGAGGAGGGAGCTGGCGAGAGGAGTGAGGGTGCCGCGCGAGAGGAAGAGGGGCTGGGTCCATGGCTTCGAGCGGCGCTTCCTAACGGCGACCTCCACGCTTCTAGCCCATATGGCCGGGTACCTGCTGAGGAAAAGTCTCATGCCGAGCTCCGGGATTTCGGCGTCAAGCTGCGGCCGAACCTCATCGAACGATGTCCCAAGGCGGGAAGCAAGAGTCTCCCCCAGGCCGAGAAGAGATGGAGTCGTCCAGTAAATCCCCGTCTCAAGCTTCCCCCAGCGCTCGTGCTCAACTGTCACCGGCTGTATTTCCGGCGGCGCGGGGATGTAGATGTCTGTGATGTAGTCGTCATGGCTGAAAGGCTCGAGAAGGCGATAGGTAAGCCACCTCGCCATCAGCTCCGACAGCCTGCGGATCTCCACGGTGGAAACTTTTTCCTCGCCCTTGAGCATGTGGAGCAGGACGTTGTACCACTCCTCGGCGAACGACAGCATACGATCAGAATAAGCGAATCTGGCGTGGCCCGGGGCGCCCTCAAGCTTGAGCCTGAAGGCCGCGTCCAGTATCTCAAGTTGTTTCTGTGGAAGCTTGAACTCTGGCAGGACAATCTCGTAAAACGGGACCGGATTTTCCTTTCTCTCGTATATCTTGACTTCGCCGCGGTCGTTGGTCAACTTGTAGGAGTCTATTATGCGGGCCCCTGCGGGGGGCTGCTGCCAAACCCCTTCTATGAAGAAGGGTTTGTCCCTAGCAAGGAAGATCTCATCGTAGTTGTCCTCTTTTAGCTTTTTTACTGCCGGGCTGGCGGTCAGCATGTCTTTGATCGACTCCACAAGTTCGACGAAGTTTTTCTCGGTGCAGGCCTTACATTCTCCTTTCAATTTCGCATTCTCGGCAGCCGCTCCAATTGACTTTAGATTGTGGGGGTTCGCCGTTACCTGTTCTATAGACTTCAAAAGGAGAGACATCCGCTCATCTACGCACTTCTTGCACTTTTTCTCATCTCCGCCGTAGAGGGTCTTGTCAAGAGCCAGCTGCTGGGCGGCCGCGATGCTTCGGGCCAGGCGCGACAGCTCCGGGGAGCAGTAGACTTTGGTCATCGGGGCGACCATCACTACCTGGTCGACCTCCCCCGCCGTCTTGAGCGCCTCGATTACCCGGCCGCGGCATTTCTGGTCGGAAAGGGAGCATACACCCTCCGCTGGGGAGAAGTGCATGACCCTCAGCGGGCCGGACTCTTTCACCTCAACCTCTTGCTGGCCCATGAAGTTCATCTTTAATTGAATCGCCCGGCTAAAAAACACGGCTGATGCCCCGTCACATTACTGGATTGTAACTTGGATGCTTGCGCTGTGGGAAACCCCGTCTGAGCTTGTGCCCGTAACCAAAAGCTGGAAAGCCCCCATGTTTTCTGGTAGAAACCCCGTGTCAATCGAAACTGTTGCCGTGGACTCAAAAGTGGGAGTGGCGCTAGCTGGTGAGAAAGACACGTTCAGCCAGTTCTCCTTTGGTGAGTAATCAAGAGAAACAATTTTGCTGTAGTCCTTTGTCAAATTTTCCACCCGGATGTACCGGTAATCCTGGCTGATGACCTCTGCGTACGGCCCTTTGGTGAAACGGAGGCTGCCGCCGGTCGCTGAAATGCTGAAGTCTCCGGCAGGAGCTTGTATGTTGTCTCGATTTTCTGTATTTTCAGACGTACCTCTTAACCTTACGGCCAAAATCACGCTTGCGCTGGCAGCCAAAACCATCAGCAACAATGCTACCAGATGTGTTTTCCCAATTTTTTTGCGGCCGGCCGAAGCCTGAACTTCTGTCATTCACTAAAACTCGGCGGAACTAATTTATAGATGTTCCCTTCACTTTTACCGAGGCTGATGGCTGTAAAATCAATCGTACGGCGCGGGGACTATAGGGACTCTGTGGTTCTCATGAGGGTGTCCCAACAGCTGGAACAGCTGGATGGCGTTTCAAAAGCTTCGGCGATGATGGCAACCGACAACAATAAAGAGCTGCTCAAGGATGCCGAGCTCTTGACAGATGAAATCAGGGGCGCTGGCGCGAACGACCTAGTGATTGTTGTTGACGCAACAAACATTGAGTTGGCTGAAAAGGCAGCGGGGAAAGCAGCTGAATTTCTTTCTGCGGCGCCGCATGAAGCCCGCGGAGAAGTTGTTTACAAGACTGCTGGTGCAGCTTTTGACGCAAACCCGGACTCGAATCTTGCCATTATTTCAACTCCTGGTGACTTCGCTGCCCGCGAAGCCATGAAGGCTTTGAACGCGGGAAAACATGTGATGATATTTAGCAGCGACGTCCCTATTGATGAAGAACTTAAGATGAAAAAAATCGCTGCCGAGAAGGGGCTTCTTGTGATGGGGCCAGACTGCGGCACCGCCATCCTCGGAGGGATAGGTTTGGGATTTTCAAACGTGGTCCGGAGAGGGCCTGTTGGTATTGTTGGCGCGGCTGGCACGGGGATCCAAGAAGTTTCTTCAATACTTGATGAGGTCGGAGTTTCCCACGCTATCGGGACTGGAAGTCATGACCTCTCAGACACCGTTGGCGGGATAACAATGCTCGCTGGCCTGGAGGCTCTAGAAGCTGATGAACAAACAAAAGTGATTGTCCTAATCTCAAAACCTCCTTCACCAAAGGTTTCTGAGAAAATTCTTGAAAAAATAAAAAATCTGAAGAAACCGGCGGTCGTGGACTTCATAGGCGGGGACCCAAAGCTTGTGGAAAAATTTGGAGGCGTGCCGGCCATCACACTTGAAGACGCCGCCCTGAAGGCCATGTCTCTTCTTAGGGGAAAGAAACCGTGGGAACTCAAGTTCACAATTGCAGAAGAAATGGTAAAGACAATCGTGGACGGGGAAAGTAAAAAGTTCTCGCCAACCCAGAAATATATCCGGGGGCTGTTTTCAGGGGGAACCCTGTGCGCGGAATCGCTGCTGATACTGAGGGACCCAATCGGAGATGTCTACTCAAATGTGGCGCTGAAGCCGGAGATGAAGCTCACTGAAATCCACAAAAGCAAATCCCACACCTGCGTCGACATGGGGACCGAAGATTTCGTGCGAGGAGTACCCCATCCAATGATTGACTTCAGGTTCAGGAGGGAGCGCATCCTTAGGGAGTCCAAGAACCCGGAAGTCGCGGTGATCCTGCTTGATGTTGTTCTTGGGATAGGCGCAAACTCCGACCCGGCAGGGGAGCTTGCAGGGGCTGTCCGGGAGGCCAAAGAAATCGCGGCAAAGGGCGGCCGCTACCTGTCGTTTGTGGCTTCAGTGTGCGGGACGAACGGGGACCCCCAGGGGTATTCGGCCCAGAAGAGAAAGCTGGAGGATGCGGGAGTGGTCGTGATGCCGTCCAACGCTCAAGCTGTCAGGATGGCCGCGCTGATAGCAACAAGAGGAAAAGTATGGGGGATGCTGAAATGAAACTGCCAAAAGAACTCAAGATAGTGAACATCGGGTTGAGGTCTTTCTACGATGACCTCCTGAACCAGAAGGCCAACGCCGCCCACGTGGACTGGCGTCCGCCTGCTGGAGGGGACAAAACGCTGGCGAAGCTCCTGGCAAAACTTGAGCGTCAAGATGTGGAAGAAGCGAACAAAAAGGCGGTTGAGAAAATCCTAACGGCGAAACCGGTTTTGGTCGGAATAAAACAGGCAAAGGAAGTCATCCCCGGGATGAGCGACAAAACAATACTTCACTCCGGCCCGCCGATAGAGTGGGCCCGCATGTCTGGCCCCACCAGGGGGGCGGTATGGGGGGCGCTCATCTACGAGGGGCTTGCCAAGAACCAGGCAGAGGCTAACAGGATGGCTGTCGGGGGCGAGGTCGAGTTTGCCCCTTGCCACGACCATGACACGGTCGGGCCGATGGCCGGTATAATCTCCCCTTCCATGCCTGTTTTGGTGGTTGAAAACAAGGAGAACGGAAACCGCGTCTTCAGCAATTTCAACGAGGGGTTGGGGAAGGTTTTGAGGTATGGGTCTTACGAGGAGAGCGTAATCAGGAGGTTGAAGTGGATTGAGAAAACATTGGCACCACTCTTGGCCGAGGCCATCAAGTTATCCGGGCCGGTTGACCTGAAGGCTATAATGGCGCAGGCCATCCACATGGGTGACGAGCTCCACTGCAGGAACGTCGCGTCAAGCCTCCTGTTCTTGAAACAAATGGCGCCTTACATCTCCGCCACGGGATTTGACAAGGGGCCCATGAACGAGGTCATGAAATTCATGGGCGAAAACTTCCTTTTCATGCTGAACCCTGTGATGGCATCATGCAAGGCCACAATGGACGCGGCACACAACATCAAGAATTGCACTGTGGTCACTGTTCTCGCAAGAAACGGCACGGATTTCGGCATCAAGGTGAGCGGCACCGGTGACAGGTGGTTCACAGCCCCGGCGGAGGTGCCAAAGCTTCTGTGCTTCCCAGGGTTCACTGAGGCCGACGCCAACCCGGACATAGGAGACAGCGCAATAACCGAGACAGCTGGATTCGGGAGCTTTGCCTCCGCTGCCTCCCCATCTGTGGTGCAGGTGGTCGGCGGCACTCCCAGCGAAGCCATCGGCCACACCCGGGAGATGTGGGAAATCTGCCTGACAAAGGACAAAAGCTTCTCAATCCCATTCATGAACTTTGAGGGGATACCGCGCGGGATAGATCTCCGAAAGGTGATGGAGACGGGGATTCTTCCGATAATAAACACCGGCGTAGCACACAAAAAGCCGGGCTTCGGCACGGTCGGGTTCGGGGTTCTGCGTGCACCTGCCGAGTGCTTCAAAAAGGCTCTTCACGCGATGGCCGAAAAATAACTACTTTCTCTTTTTCTTCGGTACTTTGACGAGCTTTTCTATCTGCTTCAGCCGCTTTGTGCGGTCGCCGAGCTTCCCGCTCACCCGGTACACCGCGCGGGACCTCCTCTCGGCAACGGCTTTCGCCTTCTCCAGCTCCTCCTCGCGCTTTGAAA
>JBFLWG010000036.1:0-10193 GCA_040757795.1 Hadarchaeota archaeon (SeqCode)
TATCTTTTCGAATTTGATTTTGCTGAGGGACTTTGCAAGCTGGTCCATCTCCTCGTCGGTCAGGCTGAGCAGGACATTCTTTGCTTTGAGGTAGCGCTCGAGTCGCTTCCCCATCTGCTCACGCCAACTCTTCTCGTACTCGCTCAACTTTTTCTCTGAGGTGTTACCATCGGCCACTGCCTTGGCCGCCACCTCTCCGGCGATGGTTCCGGCGCGCATAGCAGAGTCTATTCCGCCTCCAGTGAGCGGATTCACCTGCCGCGCGGCGTCCCCCACAATCAGCAGGTTGTTTCCAACCGTTTTCTTTAGAGGTCCGCTGACAGGATCCCCGCCGCCGTTTATCTCGATGATTTTCCCCTTCACAAGTCCGGGCCTGCTCGCCACGAAGTCCTTCAGGTACTCTATTGGCGGCCGCTCCCTCTTGCTTCCTAGAATCCCAAGCCCGACATTCGCGATGTCCTTACCTTTGGGAAAAACCCAAGCGTAACCGCCAGATGCTATTTTGCTACCCAAATAGAACTCCATCATGTTTTGAGCCTCAAAATCCACGCCAATCATCTGGAACTGAATACCGCTCTCCATGTCTGCGAGCTTCAGGGTTGTGTTTAGTCCAGCCATCTTGGCCACCCTGGAGCCGACGCCGTCCGCCGCGATGATGACATCCGCGGGAATTTCCAGCCGGCCACCCGCCATCTTTGCCTTCACACCCTTCGGTTTCCCATCTTCCATCACAAGGCCATCGACGTAAGTGTTAACCATCACATCGGCGCCGGCCCTCACCGCCTTCTCGGCCAGGAACTTGTCGAAAATCTTCCTGTTCAAGATGTAACCGACTTTCCCGGTGACTTTCTTCTCGGATACCCTGATTTCGATGCCACCCGGAGAAACTATCTTGACGGCGTTGGTCCGGTTGAGCGCCCACATTGGGTCCGGCTTTATCTTCAACTCCTTCAAAACATCTTCAGAGAGGGCTTCGCCGCACTGGACGGGCACTCCAAGCTCTCGCCTCCTGTCCACCATCAGGACTTTTGCCCCGTTCACAGCGGCAGAATAAGCTGCAGTAGACCCGGCAGGCCCCGCCCCTACCACGACAATATCATACTTTTTTTCCTGCAACTTCTATCGCCCCCATCGGGCATATTCTGACGCATATCGCGCAATCTGTACATCTATCGTTGGGGTAGACCTTCCCATCAGTGGCCTCGATGGCGTCGAATGGGCACACGCCAACACAGCCTCCGCACCTTATGCACAGGTTGCCGTCAACCTTCATGGTCCAAACTCCGTTATTTTTCTCTGCGACGCAGGAGGCGGCACCCTTGCCAGTTCATCTGGGAGCTCAAGGCGGCCGTATTTGCCTCCTCCGCCAGCTACAACCCTTAAATTTCCACCCCTAAATGCCTTGACCACGGCCGCCACCCTAGGCCCAGCCGCCTCTGTTAAAATCTCAACAGGCACGTCTATCAGGACAGAAATTTCATTTTTGAATCTCGTCACAAGCTTTTGCCAGACCTGCTGGATTTCCGGAGAGTGGGGGTCCTGCACGTCGAGAGCCAGCGCCACAACCTCCGACAGGGGTGCTATCCTCAAGTATTTTGGCCTGTGGGATGGGTGATTGGGTTCAGGGTAATCCGCCAGCTCGTTTATCCTGTCAGACACTCCCTTTTTCAACCCGCCTCCGCAGGCGTTGCACCTCCAGTTCAGCTTCAGCGCCTGTTCAAGCTCGAACTGTTTGAAGCACCGGTAGCAGGCAGTCAGGTGGTACTTCCCAAGCCTTGGGTCGAAACCGACGTTCAGCGAAACGCGACGGCCGTCCTCCCTCTTCAGAGCCTTGATTACCTCAGGGTAAGTTGGTTCGGCCAGCTCCATCCTGTTGAATTCCCTCCCAAGCTTGTCCGGCCACGGCGAGTGGGCGTCTGAGCACGAGATGAAAGTTATGTCCGCCAGCTCCGCTATCCTGTCTGCCATGTCGGTGTCCGCGCTCAACCCCAGCTCCAGAAACTTAACCCCTTCAACGCTTTCCCCGTAACAATCCCCAACGCTGTCGAACTCTTTGTACATGCTGGTCCAGGGTGTGAAGGCATGAGATGGGCCGACGAGGCAGCCATGCGCCTTGGCAATATCAACTATCTCCGGGGCCGCCAAGCCAACGGTAGCCCGTCCGTCAGAGTTGATGTCGGGCGAATGCTTGGCTATTTTTTCCCTCACCCCAGCCGCAGCATCCAGGGACGGCAGAAGAATCAAGTGGTGGACGCGGTTTTTGTCTTCAACCTCCACCGTCAGCAAGAATATGGTGCCGTACCTTCTGTGGGAGAATGTGCCGCTTGAGACCTCCTCAAGCTCCGATTTTATTTCATCCATCCACTTTGGGTGGAAGACATCGCCGGTGCCGACTATTGCCAGCCCCTTCAGCTTTGCCTGCTGCGCGATAGTCTCCAAATTCATCCTGGCAGATGTCGCCCCAGAATATCTGGAGTGAATGTGAAGGTCTGCGTCAAACGAACTAAGCTCAGACAACAAAGCCACCCGATTTCAGCGCATTTATGCTGGAACCTCTTGACGAATTCATCGCCAAAACAAGTTCACCCAATGTAAGAGGGCTCCTCCGCCTGTTTTTCCTCTGTTTCCCTGAGCTCCATCTCTTTCTGGATTTTCCCTATCAAGCGCTCCGTGGCTCTGGCTTTCTCCTCCATGTTTGTCATGTCCACCTTTATCCCCAAAATGTCAGAAAGTGTCTGTAGAACAGCTTTTGCCGCTCTGTGGTCGACGAGCATCCCGTGCGTCTCCCCAAGCAGGCAAATCCCCTTAATTTCCCTCAGGTTCCCCAGCCCGATCAAAAGCCCCGCGGCACCGATTATGGGCCCACCCGCAGTTTCGCTCACGACGCCAAACTCCTCAGCTTTTTTCACGAGTTCAGCGTCGCCAAGCCCTATGACTCTAGGCTCGGTGTTGGAATACTTGCCTGTTGCGAAGCCTCCAAGAGTTATCACTTTTCTTACCCCTGCGTCCCAGGCCAGGTCTAGCACCCTCTGCACGACCTCATAGTGCCCCATCTGGTCCACAGGCTGCACATCGCCGACCCAAATCAGCAGATCCTTGCCGTCCGCCTTCAACTGAAAAATCTCGTTTTTCAAAGGTCGGATTATCCCGTCGCCCTCAACCGTGACGTGATGGGGAAAATGAGGAGAGTAAATCTCAGCAAATTTTTTTGATTCAAACTTTTCCAGCAGGTGTTCGGCCGCCAGCTTCCCGACATAACCCATCCCGGGGAGTCCCTCGATTAGAATGGGATCCTTCATCTCCTCCTCGAAGAGCTGGGCGACCAAGGTGGTTTTCATGGGGCCGCCTCCGCTTCCTTTTTGAGCATCCGCCTGTACTTCCCGTATGGGTCCAGGGGCGAGAACCTGGCCGGATGTGGGGATGTTGTTTTCCCACCGCATGCAGTGCACCTTTCTTTGAAAGTGTAAGCGCCGCAGGACTTGCACTTTTTCATTTTCATCATCTGGCCCTCTGGAATTCTCCCCTGCCGCCCGCCTTCTCCACGGCTGTTATCGCAGCTTCGGCGGTCCTCTGCATGATATCCTCGGCTTTTTTGTACGAATCAGATGTAACCTCAAGCCTGTACTTCGGCGCCCCGCTGTGAAAGAATTGCACCTCCCCGTCTTCCTTTGCGGATGCTCTGGAGTCGATCATGGCGCTTTTTATGACCTCCACCCCGTTCGAGGCCGGGCAGCTAAGAACAACCGTCCCGACAACTGAGTACCTAGGCTTTTCCTCGGTCGTGGCCGAGACCTCCCCCAGGGCGTTCACCCAGTTCTTATCTGTAACCACCGCCTCTATGCTTGCCCGCTCCTTTGCCGCGGCCTCAAAGGCGGAATAAAGGTCCCCAAACTTCTCCTGCAGGGCATAGCCGACCTCCTCGTATGCCTGGTCCAGGTTCTTGTTCAGCTTCGCCGCCGCCAGCTCGAGTAGTTTTTCCGCCCGCTGCTCCAGCTTGAGCCTTTCGCTCTTCCACCTGCGCTCGTTGTCCTTCACCCGCCTGATCGAGAGGTCAACCCGCCCCCTGGAAGAGTCTACAGACAGAACCTTGCAGACCACCTTTTGCCCTTCCCTGATGTGCTCCCGGATGTTCTTGATCCAGCCAGAAGCCACTTCAGAAAGATGGACCATCCCCTGCTTCCCGCCGAACTCCTCGAGCACAACGAATGCGCCCTGTGCAAAGATTTTTGTTATCGTGCAGAGCACAAGCTCGTCCACGGAGGGCCACTCGGTCCTTCGCCTTACCGTTACGCTCCCTCCTCAGCATCGCCCAGAACAGTGGCCTTTATCTCAGCCTTACCGCCCTTGGGGGAAGCGAGAGTCTTCCCGCAAACCAGGCACTTCACGGCAGAGGTTGCGTGGCTGTAAACCGATTGTTCGTTCCCGCAGCTGGTGCACCTGACTTTGAGGAACTTGGCCATCCCGTCACTCCCCGAACTTCACCACTTTACTCCTGAACCCTTTGCTTGGGTGGGCTTTCCCGCACTTTGAGCACTTGAAGAGCAGCGTCACCTTCTTCGCGGTCTTGAAGAACTTCTTCTGTTCCGACCTGGGCTGGCTCCCGTATCCCCTCATGGCCCTGCTGAACTGCCTCTGGCCCCAGCTGAAAGGGCTTGCCGCGCGCTTCTTCACCTGGGAGACCGAGTGCTCGGTGTAAGTCTTGCAATGGGGGCAGAACTTTCTGAGTTTCTTTGGCAGCTTCATGTTATCCCCACCGCTGATTTCCCCCACCCCACAAAAAGCTATCGGACTTGACCTTTCGCGGTGAATTCATGCCTTTATCCTGATTCTTCTGGCGTAGCCCCGCCTGACCATCAGCTCGGCGTTCGGCTCCGGGATGTTCACTATTTCACCCTTTGAAAATGGGCCGTAAGACCTCAGGTCCGCGCCCATTATCTTCTCGTTGAGGTTGGAAAGAATTATGAGCGCCGCCCTCGTCCTCAGGGCCGGCAGCGGAACGTCCACCTTGCCGCTAAGCGCCGGGAACACCAGCTCAGACTCGAGCTTCTCCAGCTGCTCCCTGATGTCGCTGAAAGCCTGCTGCTCCCTTTCCAGGTCGATGGCTGGTGAATCGCCCCAGGCCAGTTTTTCCATCGACTTCGTCACCCGGGCATCGTGTATTTCCTTCACCAAAAAAACAATGTTGTTCATTTCCTCCTGAAGCAGCTCCCTTTTGAGTTCATTCCCCGACTTCATCTCCATCAGCAGCCTGGAGACGAGTCTCCCAACGTCCTGGTAAAATACTTCAGGGAGTGCCGCAAGCCCGGGCGAGCCCAGTTCCTTCCTGTATGCCGAAAGGATTTCGTCAAAAGAGAAGTCGACCATCAGGATGCACCCCTCATGAACCTGGGAACGGCGTCCTCCGGGTTGAACTTGTCTATGTCTTTAACCACCATGCACTTCATGCTTACGCCTGAGTGGAGGCTGGACGGAAGCCTCAGTATCCTTTTGGTGTCTATAGTCACCTTCCCGTCAGTGAACTCTGAGTTCAGCCTGGCCAGCAGCTCCAGAAGCCGAGAAATCGTTCCCGGCCCCACCCCCTTCATTGAAATCTGCCCTATCCTCCCGGCCCTCATGGATTCAACCACCTTGCTTTTTTCGGCAAGGAGCTTCTGCGCGACGGCTTTTGATTTGATTGCCCCCGAGATGACGCCCTCGTTCAGCTTCTCAAGAGTTCTGGCGGCCCTTTCGCGGAAGACCTTGGAGTAGCCGAGCGCCATCGTGATGTCGGAGGGTATCTTCCCCCCTGTGACATAGCTGACCACCTGCCCCCGCTCGTTCTGCTCCAGCCCCATTACCGCCTCTTCGTTGACCCTAATGTGGAAACCCCGCCCCGAGTAGACAAAGTTTATCACCCTCAGCCCCAGGTCCGACCTCAGGGTGTCTGCGAACTCCGCGGCCACCTTCCTGGCCTCGTCCAGGCAGACCTCGCAGACGCTTCCCTTTTCACACCCGCACGACTTGACTGGCAGGTCCTTCGCGTCAATGTCCAAAACTAGCTCGGCCTTCAGCCATCCCTCTCTCATGGACGGCCTCTCGTAAAGCGCAACGCTGGAATATGCCGAGAAAGGCGCCCTGTACCTCATGAACTCCTCGAGCTGCTCAAGAGTCCTGAATTGGATGTACCTGTGGCTGGGGCCGGTGCCGTCAAGGTCGAACCCGAACTCCCTCAGAGAAAGGGTGTGGAGGATGAAGTCTGGGACCTCCCTCTTGTTCCACTCCTCAGCGTAGAACCTCTTCCTCTCCTCAGGCGTGCTTGCTCTCATCAGCATCTTTCGCGCCTCCTCCGAACGCTTCAGCCTTTTTCCTGAAGTAATAAGTAAGTGGGTTCCTTATTTTCCTGCAGAACTCGTCCGGCCTGCAAAGGGGCGGCGCGGACATCTGTATTTTGATGCAGTTGGGCACCCTGTACCACTTGGATTTCCCGGAGTCCTCCAGCCTTGGCTCGGTGGTCATGCCGAACCCCATGTGGTAGAAAACGTTGGCCTTCTCCTGCGGCTGGTCCTTGAACAGCGGAGGGTTGCACCTCTCGGCGGCGTCGAATATCAGCGGCGCTATCTCCTCGTTCACAACCGAGATGTCGTTTATGAAGTCAGCAATCCTTGTGGCGGTCCTCCCAGAAGGCGCCGCCCTCGCGTAAGACAGGAAAGGCGCAAGCAGCATGTTGATAGCGAAGTTTCTGGCGCCAGAGCCAGCCCCGCCGAGGCAGATGTTTATGCAGGGAGGGAAGAACTCCGGCTTTAGCTTGCCGCCTATGACCCTTCCGGCCGCCCCCTTGAATTCCGGCAGCTTGGGAACAAAGGACGATATTCTGGACCCCACATCCAGCAACAACTGGGGTGGCGCCCCCGACTCTTCAAACCGCTCGTAAACCGACTGGATGTACTCCTCCGTCTTCACGCCGACAAGCTCGGAGTAGATGCTCCAGAGGTCGCGCGGGGTGATCACCGCCCACCCGTTCATCAGATAAAAATCAGTGAGCTCCACCCGCCTGTGCCTCATGAGCGGGGAAATGCCAGCCCATCTCACGGCGTATTTCGGCAGGTACTGAGGGAGAAGCCGTTCGTCCACAAGCTCGATGCCGTCCTTTTTCAGACCAAGGTCCCTTATCCTGTAAGCGTCGTCGCGCGGGATTTCACCACCGAGTATCCTGCTGCCCTCCTTTTCCAGCTCGACAATGTTCACAAGTTTGCGGGCGGCCTCAAGGCAGAGCTCTTCCTGCCCCCTCCTGAACATGTCGTAGATCCTGTACTTCATGATCCTCTTTGTTGCGTCCGAGACAAAGCGGGTCTCTCGGGAGTAGGGGTGTGACACCGAAGCCACAGACTGGCACATCAAGTAGAACGAAAGGACTTCCGCCTTTACGCTGTCCAGGTCTGGCTGGACCAGCGCATCCTTGTTTTCCCACTTCACCCTGCCCACGGCCATCTCCTTTATCTCAGCCGGCATGGATCCCAGCGGCGGTGAGGACTCTACTATCCCCCTCGCCTCGTCCGAGAACTGATTTAGTGCAGCCAGATATTCCCGCGAGAACAAACGCCCAGCCTCGCCTAATCTTTTTCTAAAACTCTAGCGGAGAGGATTTAACCTTGGCGGAGAGCTTCAGCGGCCGCGGACCCTTCGCCATAGGGTGTAGGCCGCTATTCCCACCGCTGCGAACGCCAAGGAAAGACCCACTATCAGAATTAAAAGCTCAATGTTTATTGTCGACTGGGTGGTGGGCGCAACCCCCAAGGCATCTATGACGGCCATTGAGCTCTGGATAGAGTTTTTGGCTCGAAGAATTCTGGTGTTTTCATTGGCGGAGCTTTGCGCTAGGGCCAACTCGGCCTTGGCCTGCAGGAGCGCTGACTTGAGCGACGCATTTTCACTGTTTCCAAGGAGGTTCTCGGCTATTCCGGCTTGGAGGGTCGCGGCCGAGAGGTACATCTGGGCCGCATCCGATGAGCTTACCGGGGTGATGTTCTCAGATTCGTTGAATCCCGGCGGCAGCCCGTAGTAAAAAATGCTGGCACCAGACTCGGATGACTGAAGGCCGTTGACGTTCCTTGTCAGGTGTATCGGGTCAAGCCGTGAGAAGTAATCGCCAGTAGTTTCCCTCCAGGTCGGGTCGGCAGGCTGCCACCCCTTGTTCGGGAAATAAAACTCCAGCCAGGCGTGGCCCCTTAGATTCTCCTCCTCGTAGTAACCCCAGCCGTAAAGTGCCCTTGCCGGGATTCCCGCCGCCCTCGCCATCGCAATTGACAAATCAGTGTACTCGCTGCAGTCCCCCTTCCCATTTGTCAGGGCCCAAAGGCTGCCCTGCCTGACGTTCTGCAGCTCGTAATCAAGAACGTCCACGGCATGTTGTGAAATGTTTTCAGAAACACTGTAAACATCAAAGTTTTTAGGTTGCACCCCAAGCAACTGGCTCACATGCTGTTGGATTAGGGCGCTGCTTGAGTCCCACATGTTGTCTGGTTTGAGGTATCCTGAAAGAGATTGTGGGACATCTAAAATTTCGCCAACATCATCGGGGCCTAGATTCGGCTCATAAAGCGAGACGTCGTATATTAAATCAACCCAAAAGTTCAAAGTTTGGCCGGGCGGGATTTCGTCTATTTTCAACACTCCATGTAGGTTGTTTTCCTCGTCCAAGTACATGGTTTTCATAGGGATGCTTGATGAAGCCGTCGCGGAAGACTGCCACGGGATGCCGTGGTTGAAGAGGATGGTGTCCAGCGTCAGGCCAGTGGTGCTGGACGCGCCCGAGTTTGTCAAGCTGTAGTTGAGCCTGACTTTGTAGTAAGCCGGCTGTCGGTAGAACCTGACCCTGAGCCCCTCGAAGCTGCCTCCAGCAGGAACCGCGGTGGAGTACCCCAACAGCGGCGGGTCATTTTCGACAAGATTTGCCGTCGGAGTGGACAGGAAAAAGCGCGAGCCGCTCGGCCCCCTGATCCTCACGATGTAGTTGTCGTATCGGGATTCCCCCGCAGTTATCCCCCCGAGGCCCGCCCTGTACTCCACGGCGTTGCCCAACACCATCCCTTCAGCAGTGTACGACACATAGTAGGTGAGCTCGCTCCCTGGGCCTATCCCGCTGCCACGGAAGAAAATCTGCAGCCTTGTGCTCGCGCCGATGGTTGTTTTAGTGAAATCCAAGGGCCCGACGTCGTCCCGGACCTGGACGTCGCTGATTTCAGCTGTCGGGATGGTCCAGGTGACGCTTGTTATCAAGGTGTTTGAGCTTGTGTTGACAAGGGTGATGGTGTCCGACACTACCAAGGACTTGTTCTCCTTGATCGTGAATGACCGATCGTAAAACTTGTAGTAGCTGGACCCAGACGCGGCCGCCGAGGTGGCCAAACCCGTCAAAACAACCGCCGCAAATGCAAGTGTCGCCGTTTTCATGTAATACCTACCTTTTTGATTGATGCCGCCATTAATTAACGGTTTCATGCGGGTGGTGCTTGCCGAAAGGGTCGATCCTAGGGGGCAGTCAAGGCTGGATGAGCTGGCCGCTTTAGCCAGAACCATGGACTACGCGGTCGTTGGGTCCATCAAGCAGGTCAAGGGGCCTGACCCAGCATACCAATTGGGCAAGGGCAAGGCCCAAGAGCTGGCATCGTTCGTGAAGGAAAGCGGCGCCGACCGCGTCATTTTCTCAAACCAGCTCACGCCTTCCCAATCTTTCAAGCTCAGTAAGCTCGTGGGGCGCGAAGTCATAGACAGGTTCCAGCTCATCCTGGAAATTTTTGAGAAGAGGGCCGGCTCCCCGGAGGCCAAGCTCCAGGTCGAGTACGCGAGATTGAGCTATGAGCTGCCTAGGATTCGCGAACGTGTCAGAACCCTACTTTCTGTGGAGCAGCCAGGCCTGATGGGTGGAGGAGAGTACGAGGTCCAGGTCCACTACGACACCGTCAAGCGCAAGCTGGCCAGCCTCAGGAAAAAGCTGAAGTCGGTTGAGAGGGCCAGGGAGCAGAAGAGGAAGCTCAGGAAAAAGAGGGGTTTCAAGCTCGTGGCCCTGGCCGGCTACACAAACTCCGGGAAGTCTACCCTGCTGAACGCCCTGACCGCCGCAAACGCCGAGATAGACAACATGTACTTCACGACCCTCATGCCGAGGACCAGAGCGATCAAGTCCAGCCAGAAGGTACTGCTGACGGACACAGTGG
>JBFLWG010000037.1:0-9783 GCA_040757795.1 Hadarchaeota archaeon (SeqCode)
TTTGCACCCACCTGAGTTGCTTACGCCGGGCAGCGGGGAAAATATCCAAGCGCAAACACAATCCGTGATGTTTGATTGGTCCGACGCGAGCATTGATAACGATCCATACTCACCTGTAACATACACATTCGAGCTGAACGGGCAGACCTACAGCCGGCTGACGAGTTCCAATTACACCGAGAACTTGGGTAGCGGGACATACAAGTGGCGCGTGAAGGTGGTTGACAATCAAAACTTTGAAAGCTGCTGGTCAGAAAACAAGTCGTTCAACTTTCTCATGGTGTTTCTTGTCGATATATGGACAGGAAATGTGACAACAACTGTGGCGTGGAGTAGCTTGGAATCATGGACCGGAACGCTAAGCACGACGTCACCGCCGTCTCCTCCGCCACCTTCTCCCGGGCCGTCTTACTCTCCGCCGCCAGTCGATGTCATTCCCCCAACGCTTGAGGTGCTCCAGCCATCAAGCGCGACAGTTACAGAAAATATCGTTGTCATAGTGAAAGCAACCGACTCCACTGGCATAGATTCCAACTCCATTTTTGTGAGCGTGGACAACATTCTAGTGACACACACTTGGGAAGGCGGAATCATAACTGCAAATCTTAAGCTTGGACCTGGCAATCACCAGGCAATTGTGAAAGTGAAAGATTCTTCGAGCAACCACAACGAGGCCAGCATAAGCATTTCCCTGCAAGTTGTTGCCGCTGCAGAGAATGTAGAAAAATTTGTAAAGCCCACGGAAGTCATGAAGATTCTTGTAGGAAAAATTACTACAAGCGAGAACATGTCCGTTGTTTTCGGTGAGAACACTCCCTTGATGAGCATGGGACTGACAGTCGGCGAAAATGCTGGAGAAAACGGAGCGGAAAACGTCGTGGTTTCATTTCAGGTGTTTGGGGCAGGTGGAAGGCAGGGCATCGCCATTGTGGACAACGTGAATGTTTACACATACGTAGAAATTTCTGTAGCCGGTTCAGAGAACTTTTCAGTTTCGGCGGAGATAAACTTCAAGGTAGCAAAAGCTTGGATAGAATCAAACGGAATTAACAAATTTGCCGTTGCAATGTATCGGATGTTTTCTGGTGAATGGGTTGAGCTGCCGACGAAAATCGAAAGCGAAGACAATTTCAATGTTTATTATTCCGCCCAGTCTCCAGGCTTTTCCAATTTCGCAATCGGTGCAAAGTCCATCATCCCGGTGTTTTGCCTGCAACTGCCGTCGACGTCCCTCACGGTGGAAAGTGGCTATTTGCAATTGACGATATCAGCAAATAATCCGTGCCAAAGCCAAATTCTGCAACACTTGGAGCTTCGGATTGGCAACTACTCCAGCAGAGTAGATGTCAGTGTTCAGCCACACGAAAACGCGTCAATCGTTGTCCAAATACTGGTGGAAGGGATCCAAGCCGGAACTTATGCAGTAGAACTTCATGACGCCGAAACTGGAGCAATGTTGGACAATGGAACGGTAACGCTCTTGGGCATGGGGGGGCAGCCGGAAGCCCCGGCAGTCCTGGCGCCGCAAGCGCTATCAACGCTGCTGCTGGTTGGAACAATTTTTGGAGCGGTTGCAAGCGTTGGAATTATTCGCCATTTTGGCAAGACGCCAAGCTGGCGAATGTTTACAAGGCTTCCGGCTAGGAGAAAAAGTCGAGCTAGGGCCCGAGCGCCAGTGGCTGAGTCCCAGGTATTGCAGAAGTACGAAGAGCTGCTCGTTCCAGTCGTCCGTGATACTTCTGAAGAAAGCCCGGTTATCCAGGAGTACTTCAACCTTCTTCTGCCGGCCGCCATGGAGATTAGAGAAAAGGAGAAGATGAGCCACATCAAGCGAGCCGTGAAGCCGCACAAAGGGAAATTGTAGTAGCTGGAAAACTATTTTTTGAACAAACAGTTTGGTCCCGATTGTCTATTTGAACCATGCTGCGTCGATATAAACCATTTTTTCTTGTCTGCTGACCCTGTACCCGAAGCGGTGGCGGCCGACCCGCAGGCGGTAGTCAAACTCTGGTCCTTTCCAGGGGGATATGTCCGCACCCGGCCTAGCCTCGAACGGGTTTTTCGCTAGTTCCCGGAGGCCGCTCAAACAGCGCCCAGCGTCCCTGTTGGCATCTTTTCCAAGTTTCAGAAGGTATCTGGATACTCCTGGGTGGAGCTGTACTTCATAGCCCAAGTCTCTCAGCGACTTCTTCGAGTGGGATGTATTCATTTTTTCTCATCTCTTTCAGTTCACGGAGAGTCGGTGGCTTCCTGGGCAGGGTTTCCTCAAGCAGGCGGTTGATAAGCTCGTCGTAGCTCTCGTTTTTGATGCGGTACCTCTTTAGCCGGAACTTGGTCTCGGGCTTTATGGCGATGGTGGTTCTTACGGATTTCATGCTGTCACAGTTATAACTTATGTATATACTATTTATAACACTTTGGTTTCCAATTTCCGTGCAGTAAAAAGCAGAGGCAAGGCCGCCGGGTCAGCAACCATTTTACTTCTCCATGTACTCTTCAGGCCGAGGCGGTTCAGGGCTCAGCCCCTTCCTCTTCCTAGTCTCCCTGACCACCTGCTCCTGGAGCTCCCTCGGCAGCCTCTCGAACTTCTCGAACTGCGTCCCCCAAATGGCCCGCCCCTCCGTCTCCGACCTGAGCTCGGCCGCAAGCCCGAATGAGTTCGCCACCGGCATGAGTGCATTGAGTATGACGATGTCCTCGTCCGCCTCCATGTTCACTATCTTTCCCCGCCTCCCCTGGATGACCTTGGTCGCCCCGCCCATGAACTCCTGCGGCACCCTGACCTCCAGCTTGAGTATGGGCTCGAGCACTATCGGCTCCCCAAGGAGGAAGGCAGCCTGTATGGGCCGCCTCACGGCCGGGGTGATCTGCGCCGGCCCCCTGTGGACTGAGTCCTCGTGGAGGGTTGCGTCGTCGATCAGCACCTTCAGCCCCCTGGACGGCTCCCTCATGAGCGGCCCCTCGTCCACGACGTTCTGGAAGGCCTCTATGACATAGTCCTCGATCTCCCTCATGAACTGAACTCCTTTGGTCCCGTCCACCAGCATGTTCGGCCCGATGATAGTGACGACGTTCTTGGCCGCGTGCGTCTCCCACCCGTACTTCCTCAGTATCTCCGCCCTCTCCTTCCTCTCCTGCTTGTCTGTGATCTCCTTGTTCTCTATCGCCTGCGCCACATCCGGTTCGAGAGGCTCGACAATGATCATGAACCGGTTGTGCTTGTTCGGCGACTTTCCCTCGACAGGCCCCGCCCTCTGGGACATCGTCTCCCTGTAAACAACCAACGGCGGGGACTTCTTCACCTCGAGCCCGGCCTCCTTCAGCTTGTACTCCACAATCTCGAGATGCACCTCCCCCATCCCTGAGACAAGGTACTCGCCCGTCTCCTCGTTTATCTTTACCCGGATGTTCGGGTCCTCTCTCGCAACCTTCTTTAGCTTGTCTATGAGCTTCGGCAGGTCCTGGAAGTTCTTCGGCTCCACCGCCACCGTGACCACCGGCTCGCTTATGTAGTGCAACTCTTCAAAGCCCCTTGCATCGACGCCGACTTCCATGATTGTTTCACCGACCTGGGCCTCCTTCATGCCCACTATCGCCCCGATGTTTCCGGCAGGCACCTTGTCTATAGGAACCCTGTCAGGCCCCATGTAGACGCCGACATTCTGGATTCTGGACTCCTGCTTTGCATTTACCAGCCTTACGGCCTTGCCCTTCTCCAAAGTTCCGGAGAAAACCCTGCCGGTGGAAATCACTCCCGCCTGCTCGTCGACTATTATGTCAGTGACAACCATGCAGACCTTCCCGTTTTGGTCGGCTTCAATCATGCTTTTGCCCAGCCCGCTGTTCAAGTCGCCCTTCCACAGTACTGGGATTCTCTCTTTCTGCGCATCTTTCGGGTTCGGCAGGTGGCGTATGGCCATATCCAAAATCACTTCGTACACCGGGCTCTTCTTGGCCAGCTCAGCAACGTTGCTGGTCTGGTAGGCCGTTATAATGTCTTTGAATGTGATGTTCTTCTTTTTCATCTGCGGGATCGAGAGCGCCCACTTCTCCTTCGCGGAGCCGAACGCCACCGAGCCGTTCTCCACGTTCACCTGCCACTTCTCGGCGACGTCCTTGGGGGCGAACCTCCTGATGAGCTGGTTGAACTTTGTGATGAGCTTGATGAACTTGGCCTGCATCCCCTCGGTGGTCAGCTTCAACTCGTCTATCAGGCGGTCGACCTTGTTTATGTAAAGGACAGGCTTGGTCCTCTCCTGGAGCGCCTGCCTGGCAACTGTTTCCGTTTGCGGCATCACGCCCTCCACCGCGTCCACAACAACGACCGCGCCGTCTATCGCCCTCAGGGCCCTCGTGACGTCGCCAGTGAAGTCAACGTGGCCCGGGGTGTCCAGCAGGTTGACGAGATACTCCGTCCCCTCGTAGTTGTGGTAGAGGCTGACGGCGGAAGTCTGTATGGTTATCCCGCGTTGCTGCTCCAATGGATGAAAGTCAGTGAAAAGCTGCTCGCCAGCAAGCTCTTGGCTTATTATTCCCGCAGCGGCAACAAGAGAGTCAGTGAGCGTGGTCTTTCCGTGGTCTACGTGGGCGACTATCCCTATGTTCCGGATTCTATTCTGGTCCCACATTATTTTTTGGATTTCATCCAGATGCTTGTACCGTCGCATGATTATCCCCAGAAATTAATCTTCCCACATTTAAAGGTCAGCGAAGGGGCAGGGTCATGGACTCCAGCTCGTCCTTCCCCTTCTCCGGGGCAGCCGGGTACTCCTTAGGGACATCGCTGGGCTTTTGCCCTATCCCTATCGTGTTCCCTATCCCCGCGACTATCACGGTGTCCCCTGCCTTCGTGCGCTCCCGGATGGCAGCCTTCACCTTTTCGGCCGCGGCTTCCGCCCCGCTGGCCAGCCTCCTGTGCATGGGCTTGATGGCCTCCGTGAAAGACTCCTTCACGATGATCGCATCCACAGGTATCTTCTTCCTCGTCGCGACTTCCTCTATCTTGTACTTCTCGGTGGGCGGGCCCCCGATGGCCGCGCCGACCCCCTCAACCACCTGGCCGCTGATCTCTCCTTCGAGCTTCCCGGCCGCGTCTATCATGATTATCCTGTTGACCTTCCGCCTGTTGGCCAGCCACTTTATGAGTTCCCCGGGCTTCCCGACCCTCCCGCCGGGCCCCTTTGCCTTGACCAGAAGCACCTTTCTCCCTTCGATGTTGGTCTCGGCGTAGACAGTCTCTTCGACGGGCTCCTTCCATTTTGCATCCTTGGCAAGGAGAGTGGCGGTCAGAGCCCCGACGCCGTCTCCTATCGCCTTCCCCGCGGCGAATGCTTTCGTGGCCTCGGCGAACCCCTTGGCGAACTCCTTCAGGAAGGGCAGGTTGAGCTGGATGAGCATGACGAGCTGGATGTTTTTCGTCTTCTCGGCGATTATCATGAAGTGGCGGCTCAGCCTGTAGAGGATATAGTTCGCCATGGCTCCCTCCATGACCATCTCGAGGTTGGAGGCGGCCTCCGAGTCGGCTTTCGGGGCGAGCCTCTTCACGACGTCCTCGAACCTTTTCTTTCTCACGTCGAGGATGTGCTCCAGCCTGCCCAGCACCCCGATGGGATCCTCGCTAACTGGTTCTATGGCGAAGAACTCAAGGAAGTTGTCAAGCTCCCTCTCGACGTCCCTCTTCGTCTTTCCGTGCTTCGCGAGGGACTTGAGGGCAATTTTCCGGCTTTCTCTTGCATAGTTCTCCAGCTGCATGACGGCCTTCTTCAGCTGCCCTATCCCTGCCCTGGCCTGCAGCCCCAGAAGCTGCGGGGCGAACAGGGTGTAGATCATGCTGAACACAAACAGCATTACTAGCGTGAACACGATGTCTATTTCCGCCATTTTCTCAACTCAACTGGGCCGTGCCCGGCATATAAGTTATCCTCGCAAGGGTTAAAGCCAAGCCGCAAAAGAAGTTAATTGGCGGGGGTAGCCAAGCTAGGTCTACGGCGCAGGATATGGCATATTAATTGCCACCTGAATCAGAAAGAAAGGCTAAACCTTTCTGGGAATGTCCTGTCCCTCAGGGGTTCGAGGGTTCAAATCCCTTCCCCCGCACCTATGTGATTCTTAAGCCTATCGTTTCGGCGACGTTGGGCTGCGCACGCATGCACCTATTCGCGGTCAAAGCCGCACGATGGTTTTGCGCTTGATGGCCCTCAGTCACCACATCGCGGTCTGAGCCGCAGCGGGGGAATCGGGGTGCCCTTGCCCTTAATTGCGAAATTCTTCCCGGCGCTTGAGCATCCAATAGACGGCCACGAGCAGTTTCCTGGCGGTAGCGGTGATGGCGATGGCCCTGCCTTTTCTCTTGGAAATTCTGTGGAAAAACAATTTCAACTGCGTGTCCCTTGCGTTCCGGATGTGCATCCACGAACATTCGACCAGAACCCACCGAAGCATGGCGCTGCCCTGCTTTGTGATTCTTCCCAGTCTCACCGTTGCGCCCGACTGGTGCAGCGAGGGGACCAGGCCGACATACGAGCAGAGCTTCTCCGCGTTCGGGAAGCGGTCGATGTCCCCGATTTCGGCAAGGATGGCCAGCGCCGAGAAGTACCCGACTCCCGGGATGGTCATGAGCAGCCTGGCATCCTCGTTCTCCTGCGCCCGGAGCTTCAGCTCCCGCTCGAGCACCTTGATTCGCTCGTAGAGAGATACCTCGATTTCCAGGTAGCTGTCTATCGCCTTGACCTCCATCCCTCTCAGGAGCGGTCTCCTGCGCTTGGTAAACGGGTCGCCGGCAATCTCAATTCCGCGCTTGTTCATCTCCGAGCGAATCTTGTTCTTGAACCTGGTTCTCTCCCTCGTCAGGTAGACATGTAGCCTGACTAGCTCTCTGAGCTCCCGTATCCCGTCCGGCGGCACGTAAGACGTTGGCAGCCAATCGAGCCTAAGAAGTTGTGCCAGCGCCTCGGAATCCGATGCGTCGGTTTTTATCTTCGCCTCGGCGATTATACGCGTCTTGAACGGATGAGCGAGCTTCACCTCGTGCCCCATTCCCTCAAGACGGTAGTATGCCGGTTGCCAGCAGTACCCGGCTTCCATTGCAACTTTCGCGCCCCTCATGCCTTCGAAAAACCTGTCCAGTTCCTCCGTCCGGTTCAAGAACTTCTCCTGTCTGATTATGGCTCCGTTCTCGTCCATCACCGTCGCGTGACATGTTCGCTTGTGGACGTCGAGTCCTACATACTTTGTCATTCTTGTCACCTCCTCCCAAATGGTTTGGGAGGTGAGGGGTTATCTCCAACATGCCACCATTCTCCCAGCAGCTTCCTGAAACATAGTATAACAATGCGTATGACAGTAGGTTAGGTGCCATGATAGCCAAAACTGGGGAAGATTTTGACATAGTTTTCCTCACGGCGGATTATTACGATGACCACCCGATGTCACCTGCCGGGGTCATAGCCCGGGTCCTGGAGGCCAAGGGTTACAAAGTGGGTATAATCGAGAAACCAGAAAACGCGGACGACTTCACAAGGCTCGGCGTTCCAAAACTGTGCTTCTTCATCACCTCGGGCCCGGTGGACAGCATGGTGAACAACTACACCCCGCTCAAGAAGAGGCGGCCAAGTCAAGTCACTAAGATGCCTGACAGGGCCGTGATAGTCTACTGCAACGGGATAAAGCGGCATTTCAAGTCAAGCGTCACAGTCATAGGCGGCATAGAAGCCTCCCTGAGGAGGTTCGCTCACTACGACTACTGGGACAACGACGTCAGGCGCAGCATCCTTCTCGACTCGAGGGCCGACATCCTGGTGTACGGCAACGGCGAGAAGCAGGCCATCGAGATCGCGGACAGATTGAGGGCGGGGGAAGGCCTGCAAGGGATACGTGGCACGTGCATCCTGTCCCGAAAGGTCAGTGGTGATTTTGAGGTGCTGCCGTCTTTCAAAGAGGTGAAGGAGAACAAGATGAAGTTCTGCCGGATGCAGGCGGCTTTCTCGAACTGCAAGAACCAGGCCCAGATGTATGAAAACAACTACGTGCTTCAATACAAGCAACAAGATTACACGACCGAGGACCTTGATTGGATATATTCTTTAGGGTTCACAAGAAAGCTTCACCCGCGCTCGC
Organism: Hadarchaeota archaeon (SeqCode); assembly: GCA_040757795.1. Taxonomy (GTDB): domain Archaea; phylum Hadarchaeota; class Hadarchaeia; order Hadarchaeales; family Hadarchaeaceae; genus DYTO01. The sequence continues at coordinate 8,116 of JBFLWG010000037.1, forward strand.
TGCTGAAGATGGCCCAGTTCTCGGTCGTAACCCACCGCGGCTGCGTCGGTGGTTGCAACTTCTGCTCCATCTCGCTGCACCACGGCGACAACATAGTCTCGAGGTCGGAGGCGAACATCCTGGGGGAAATAAGGGGCCTCGTGAAGCATCCTGATTTCAAGGGGTACATCGACGACCTGGGTGGCCCGTCGGCAAACATGTACGGGATGGACTGCGAGAAGAGGTGCGGCGAGAGCTGCATGAGGTGCGCCGCCCTGGACAGGAGCCACGGGAGGCTGATCTCCCTCATGAGGAAGGCGAGGGAGATCCCAGGGGTGAAAAAGGTCTTTGTCAGGAGCGGCATAAGGTACGACCTTGCGCTGGATAGCAGGGAGTATGTGAAGGAGCTGTCGGAACACCACATTTCCGGCACCCTGAAGATCGCCCCCGAGCACTTTTCAGAGGAGGTCCTGAGGCTGATGAACAAGGACAACTCTAACTTCGACAAGTTCGTGGAACTCTTCCGCTCGTTCAACAAGGGCAGGAAGCAGGCGCTGAGGTACTATATCATGATCGGCCACCCTGGAGACGACGAGTTGCAGGTCAGGTTGCTGGGGGAGAAGCTGGCGAAGCTCAAGAACATAGAACAGTTCCAGCTTTTTACGCCGACTCCAATGACAGTGTCGTCCTGCATGTACTGGACGGGCCTGAACCCCTTCACCCTCGGGAAGGTCAAGGTCGTCCACGACTACAGCACAAAGAAGAAGATGAAAAGGATGCTGCTGGACGCTGTCGAAGAGTCGCACTCTCGGGACATTCTCGCTTGGGAATAGGCTGGCCGTGACGACAAGAATTTTCAGTATCTTCTGCCGCGGCCCCTGTATCCGCCGCCGTACCCGCCCCTTTGCCCGCCGCCGTAGCTGGGCCTGAACTCCCTGCGCTCACGCTCGTGCTCCGCGGCGCTGACGTCCACCTCGGCGTTGACGTTCGGGATGTCTTTGTCGGACTTTGTCATTTTTCCGTACTTTCCAACGTTCAGGCGCATGTGCCCCTGGAACAGCGTGATGTAGCCGTTCTCGATGTACAGGACGTCGCCTTCGCTGACGGACCCTATCTGGTCCTGCCACAGCGAGAGGACGATGGTCCCCGTCTCGTCGCCGACCCTGGCCTCGGCCACCCGCCTTGGTTCCCCGCCGAATTTGTTGGGGATTTCTCTGGGTTCCCCGACGCCGGTCACCTTCACCAGGACGTTCACCTTGTTGGACCTGGGTGTCAGATCCTTAACTTTCGTTATCTCCGCTGGAGCCGCTTCGGTTTTTTCTTCCATATTCATCCCTTTTCCATCACATTGCTACCATAAAAATGGACCATGTGGGCGAGGTTACTTTGATTCTTCGCCTTCCACTTTTTTCTCGACCTCTCGGATGACGCCCATTATTTTCAAAAACAGTTCTTTCATGGCGTCGTCTTTCGCGATCCCAATGCCTCTTTTGACGTCGCCGATGACCAGCAGCTTGTCGCCTTTTTTAATGTCGAATTGTTCCATCGCAGCCTTGGGCATCACCAGCTCTCCATTTTCACCCACAGTGACGGTACCGAAAGAAAAAACACCTTTGGCAAGTTCTGTCGGTTTTGCTTCTTCAGCGACTTTTTCGGCCTTGGCCTCCGCCTTTTCAACTTTGGCCGCTT